>JAHEEZ010000039.1 GCA_024640445.1 Acidobacteriota bacterium
TTCGCGAATGTCCCCGAACGGTACAGAATGACAAGCCCGTAAACGGCGAACGCGATCGAACAGAAGATCAGAGAGGGAAGATGCGTCAGGATCAGAATGCCGTAAGCCAAAGCGAGGCCCGAGGCGGAACCGATCGAAGGCTTCTTCGCGGACCTGTGCAGAAAGAGGAAGCAGAACGGTATTACCGCGCTGGCGGCGAACTCACCATAAAGGAAGTTGTTGTAGATCTGGTTCAGGTGGTAAGGCGCGAAGACGAAAAGGGCACTTGCGATCAGTGCCTGAGCAGCGGGGAATTCTTCTTTTACCCACAGATATACGCCTGCCCCGCCCGCAAAATAGATCAGGAAGAATACAAGTATGCTTGCTGAAAACCATCCGCCGGTCGCCTCGAAGCCGAGAGCCAAAGCGTAGTAACCCGCGGGAGGATAGAATCTCAGGCCGTAATCGCCGGTATTGTTGTTCGGTTCCTGTGCGACGGAGGGATAGATGTCGCCGCTCCTTATTGAACGGTCTATCGATGCTGCGAACTGGTAATGTTGGGTCAGGTCGTTTCCGAAGGGTATGCCGTTGAACGCCGCGGAACCGACCGCCACCGCCGCGAAGACGGCGATCAGTGCAAAGTGCAGAATCAAAGGCTTCCGGATTGGAAAGTTCATTTGAGCGGAATCTTGGTCTTGGTCCTGTCGAGACCGACATCGCAGCCTTTATCGTCACCGTCAACAAGAACATAGGGAGCGTCGGACGGATCGACAAGATCGCCGTCTTCGTCGATCCTGAAGTCTCTATCACCGGGGAGCTTTTTGTTCACGAGAAGCGGTGTCACTTCTTTCCACGATGCGGGACATCTGCCGTATAGCGTCCGCAACTCCTTGAGCGCTTCCCGAATGACGTCCCGCTCGTCAAAGTAGTCCATCTGCAACAGCCTCAGACGCGCGTTCTCTCTTGTCTGGGAGTCTTGCGACTGATCGTAGATCCGCTTGTAGATCAGCCTTGCGGTATCCCGGCTTCCCGCGTCGCTTCTCATACGCGCCGCCATCAGTTTCATGAACGGAGGGGACCCGGGTATTTCAGAGCCCTTATCGTAAGCCGCCGCCGCCTTGTCGTAGTGCTTCAGACGCCACTCAATGAAACCAAGAAAATGGTACAACCGCCATTCCTCGGGATTGTTGCGGATCCCTTTCTCGACGATAGCTATCGCCTGTTCGGGATCGATAGCGGGAAGCACGGTCGCCCCGTATTCGTAAACCGACATAAAGTGCGGGTCGAGAGTCGCGGCGTTGTCGAGAAGAGGGTAAAGGAGCCGGGGGTTCAGCGGAGTAAGATCATCAAGGCTGATGGTCTTTTCCGTGCTTTCTACAAACTTGTTACCGATATATTGGAGAGAACGCATCCAGTACCAGTCAGCGATCAAGCCCTCGAATCCAAGCGAATAGCCTCTCAGACGCTGACCCTGAAGCGAAAGGTCCTCGTCTTCGTATTGTTCAGGCATTTGCGGCTTCGAGGATTCGAGCCGGTTGCTGAGGAAAAACACCGAAGCAAAGCCCGCAATCAAAACGCAGGCAAGAGCCAGGAACTCGGTTTTTCCGGTCAGTTTCATAAACGCGAAAAAGGCTATTTGAGATTTCTGCGGCGAAAGATGACGATCGCGATCGCGAGAAGGATCGCATTGTAGGCAATGGTGTACGCGGCCAGCGCGAACAGATATCCGGAGTGAGGAATCTCGCCCCGGGCGGCAAGGGTGGTGAATTCGAAGTGCGAAAGATTCGGGAACAGGTAATAAACACCGCCAAAAAAGTATTTAGCCGCCGGCGAACCCAGATTTTCGGCGAAGTCCCTCAAAGATGCGCTGAAATGGCCGATCACAAACACTAAAAATGTGAGCAGGGCCGAGAGAGCGGGCGAAGAGAATGACGAGAACAGGATCGCAACGGCGGTAATGATCGTGAGCTCAAAGAAGATCATGAGCACCGTTCCCCAGATAGACATCGCCAGTGCCCCTGCCTCCACATATAAGAGTGCCAGCGAGATTCCCGCGCCCATTACTGCGGAATTCACAAGAAGCGTCAGGCAAAGGCCCAGATACTTGCCGACGATGAACTCCCCTCTTCCTATCGGTTTTGAAAAGATCGTATAGAGGGTTCGTTTTTCGATCTCCTTGGAGACAAGGGAAACGCCAACGAATATGGCGATGAACACACCGAAGATGAGCATCGCGCTCAAACCAATGTTCGTTACGGTCCTGTCTTCCTGTCCGGCGGTCAGGTCGCCAAGAAAAACAGCGCAGCCGGTGATAAGTAGTACGAAGACGACAAGATTGTAAAGGACACGGTCGCGGACCGCTTCGCGAAATGTGTTCCTCGAAATCGCAATGATATTCCGGGACATATGATTGGCAAAAGTTAAGAAGGATGTGGTCGCGTTAAAGGGTGGTCGCCCGGGAATCGGACTATTCGAATTCTACAATAACCGCGCAAAAAAAGAAAAAAGCAAAATGGGCTCGAGGCCCATTTTGCTTTTTGGTCAAAGCTTGTCTGTAAAGACAGGCGGTTACTAGTTGTTAAGCGGCGTAGCGTTGGAAACCACGCGGGTCGCGGCGTCGATCGCCGGAAGCGTAAGAGCGTCAGCACTCGCGTAGATAACACCATCCTCAGAAACGAGGAAGTTACGGGTACCGGTCGCCGTAAGGCCTCCAGTCGTCGAGGGCTGTGCGACTACAGCAAAAACAGACGGGTTACCTGCCACACCTGCTCCATCATACTCATACCAATATCCGCTCTTGGCAGAAGCAGCGGCCGTAGCGCCAGCGAGTGTGGTGTCGATCAGGTTCTGACCCTGAAGCGTAGCCATGTCAACCGCGAACTGGCCAGCGCCAGCCGTCGACTGATAAGTTACGTCAGCACCGTGCATCGTGCGAAGCGAAGAAATAGCGGATCCTTCGTTAGCGGAACGACGAGCGGCCAACAGGTTCGGAATAGCGATAGCGGCGATGATGCCGATGATTACAACAACGATCAAAAGTTCGATCAGCGAGAAACCTTTTTGATTTTTCATTTTCGTTTTCACAGTCTCCTAAAGTTTTGAAGTCTTTTCTACCCTTTCTCAGGCAGGACTAGTAGATACAACAGCCGTGCCATTACTCGGACAAGTCTCCAGGAGATTGTAAACCACTGTAAAAAAGATACTTAAGGGAAGATTCGGTTTGCGGGCGGCATGGGGGGAAGATCAGAATAGGCCGGTTATAACCGTTTTTTGTAATGAAAGGCTGACACAAATTGTCATTGAAGGCCTTTTGTCGGCTGATTTAGGCGAAGACTGGAATCTATTAGTCCCCGGCACTTCTCATCTGGGCGGCAAGTGAGCGGATGCTGTGTTTGTCGAGAAGATGGCGCAACGAACGAACCGGCATCTTCAGGAGTTCCGCCGCCTTGGTCTGGTTTCCACCAGTACGCTTCAGCGCTTCGACAACATAAGTCTTCTCCAGATTCCCAAGATGACTCGTCAGGTTGATCCCCTTGTCGGGAAGATCGAACTCGGCGCTGATACGCTCGGGATTATAGTTCGTGATGTGATCGGGAAGCCGCTCGGGCCTGATCTCATCTCCGCGTTCCAGCGCAACGGCTCTTTCGATCGTATGTTCGAGTTCGCGGACGTTTCCGTGCCAGGTGTACTGTTCAAGCAATTCCATCGCATCGGTGGAGATGGTGATGTCGCGGCCGGTCTGCCGGCAGAACTTCTTAACGAAGTGCTCCGTGAGATCGGGGATGTCCTGTTTCCTGTCGCGAAGGGGAGGCAGGTTGATCGGGATCACGGAGATACGGTAGAAGAGGTCCTCGCGGAAAGTGCCCTCGTCGATCATCGATTTCAGGTCGCGGTTCGTTGCCGCGATCACTCTGGAGTCGATCGGCATCTCTTCGTGCGCGCCGACTGGCCTTACTTTTCGCTCCTGAAGAACGCGCAGTAGTTTTACCTGCATCGCTGTCGACATTTCCCCGATCTCGTCGAGGAAGATCGTTCCATGGTCGGACGCTTCAAAAAGACCTTTCCTGTTTGCCGTCGCTCCGGTGAACGCTCCTTTTACATAACCGAAGAGTTCGGATTCCAGAAGTGTTTCGGTGAATGCACCGCAGTTGATAGATATAAATGGCTTTTCAGCCCGCGGAGACAGGTCGTGGATCGCCCGCGCGACCAGTTCCTTACCTGTACCGGACTCGCCGGATACAAGAACCGTCGACTGAACTTCGGCGACGGTTTCGATCATCTGGAAGATCGCCTGCATCTTGTCCGACGCGCCTACTATGTTCTTGACGCTGCCTCTTTGGCGCTGGGCTCGCTTGAACGCCTGGTTTTCCTTTATGAGGTCCTGTTTCTCCAGTGTCTTCGACACGATAAGTTTGAGTTCTTCGACGTCGAAAGGCTTCTGTATAAAATCGTCCGCCCCCAGTATGAACGCATCCCGGGCCGTGTCGACGGTCGCAAAGGCGGTCATCAGGATCACTCCAATGTCGGGAAGCAGTTCGCGCGCCTCACGCAGAAGATCGATCCCGTTCATATCCGGCATGCGGACGTCCGAGATGATTATGTCGGCAGGTTCTTCATGAAGGAGGTCCATCGCCTCACGCCCGTTCCTCGCGGTCCGAAGGCGGTGCCCGCCGCCCTCAAAAACCATGCTGAGAAGCTGTCTGTAGCTTTGTTCGTCGTCAACTATAAGAATGTTAGCCATTTCGGACCTTTACTGAATTGAATTGAAGTGACCTGGTGATGGGAACGGCTGTAGCGGATCAACTGAAAGTTCGGGAGCGGATCCGGCCGCTATTTGTTCATTCTCCCAAAAAAGAATGTCTTGTTTCAAGAGGAGACCTTTTCTCCTTTGTCCTCGCGTACATTTAGGAACTCCTTTAGGGGCGAAGCGGCAGATCCCTCTGTTTCCTTGTTTTCCTGCGCCTTCAGAGGCCGAACGGCGTAGTCCTTGGGCAGTTCAAGTGTGATCTTGGTGCCAGCGTCCTCTTTGCTCGAAACGCTTATCGACCCGTTGTGGTCGCGGACGATCTGGTAGACGATCGAAAGACCGAGTCCGGTGCCGCCGGTCGTCGAAGTCGAGAAGGGCTCGAAGAGTTGTTCGACCTGTTCGCGGGGCATCCCGCAGCCGGTGTCGGAAAAGACGATCCTCACCCGGCCATTCCTTAGTTCTTCAAGCCTGATCCTGAAAGTGCCTCCATCGGGCATCGCCTGGACGGCGTTTCTCGCGAGGTTCCAGAAGATCTGCTTCAATTGCGAAACGTCGCCGTTTACGAACACAGGATCTTTTGGCAATTCGGCTTCCAGTACGTGATTTTCACTGATCTCAGGGCTGTGCTTCAGGAGCGTGACGGTGTCCTGAATTGCTTCGGATACGTCCAGTTCGGCAAATGTGCCGGTGGCGGGACGCGCGTATTTGAGGAAGTTTGTGATGATGGAGTTCAGCCGGTCCGATTCGCGGAGTATTATCTCCATCAAGTTCGCCTGGGAAGATTCCTTCTCGGTTCGGGATTCCATTATCTGGATCGCGCCCCGCATCGCGCCCAGCGGGTTCCTTATCTCGTGCGCTAATCCGGCAGCGACCCTTCCAACCGCGGCAAGGCGGTCTTTGCGGCGCACGCTTTCTTCCATCGAGCGGATATCGGTAAGGTCCTGGAACGTGATGATCAGCCCGGTCTTTTCTCCGCTCTCCGCAGTAAGCGGAGATATGCTGAAACCGATCTGAACGACGAACCCATCGGGGGTCGTAAAGCCCATTTCGTGGCGCGCTCTCTGTTCTTCGTTGTTTCCGTCCCTCAACGCCATCCCGATCTCGCGGCCGATATCGCCAAGAATGTAGTAAATGGACCTTCCGTAAACATCTCCCGCTTTGTAGCCGGTTATCTCCTCGGCCATCGAATTGAATGTGTATATGTTGCCTTCAAGATCGATCGTAATGAGTCCCGATCGTATGGATTCGACGATTCGCTCGTGAAGCAGCCGGAGATTCGCCAGTGATTTGGTGGTTTCCTTGAGTTTTTCCCCTGAGGAATAACGTTCGGAAAGCCTCGCGGAGAGCAGGCCGACAACCAGAAACGCGACATCGTTGAAGGTGACGATCTGCAAGACCTTTGAAAACGCTGGCGCGGGAGAGAAGGAACCTATGACAGAAAGCGAAGTCAGAGCAGCGAGGGTCGTGAATAGTAATACGCACAACGAGGCGAAGATCAGGGTCCGGGTTCCGGTCAGAAATACGCTCGCCACACTGATAAGAATGATATAGAGAGTTATGTAAGGCGATGTCAGATCACCTGTCCGCCAGACAAGCCAGGTGATCAGGAGTGCGTCCAGAAAGAACTGGGTCCTGATTTGCCACGCGTAATTGTCGCTGAGCCTTAAGAAGAAGAAGTAAACGACGGTCAGTCCGACGGAAATCACGAAGATCAGGAACAGGCCCTGCGGAAAGTCATCCCACGAAAGCTTCAGATGCCCGCTGTTCCAGACCCAAGTCGCGACAAGCAGAAGGAAGACCGCCATCAGACGGCCGATTATCAATGTCTGAAGTTTCTGGTTGAGGCTAAGATTTCCGGGAAGATATTTTTCCGTTTTCATCTTTTGAAGATCGCGCCGAGATTAACTAAGATTCAAACGACTCTACTGTGAAGGTAATTATGGAAGATCGATTTGACCGGCGTCCCTGGGGGAGCTACACGATCCTTGACGAGGGACCTGAATATAAAGTTAAGAGGATCGAGGTTTTGCCTCAGAAACGTTTGAGCTATCAGAAGCACGCAAGACGCTCCGAGCATTGGTTCATCGTGCGTGGTACAGCTAAAGTAACATTAAACGGTGTTGAAATGCTAGTTGAATGCGGGGAAGCGGTAGACATTCCCGTGGGCACGGCACACCGGGTTGAGAACCCTCACGGGGAGCTCGATCTTGTCTTTATCGAGACCCAGACGGGCGATTATTTCGGCGAGGACGATATCGTTCGTCTGGAGGACGATTTCGGAAGGAGTGAATCGTGAATGGTGAATGGAATGGTGCGAAGTAGGGGCAGGACCTGTGCCTGCCCAATGCGCCGGACGGTACGGGAAATTATGAGAATCAGAAGATGGACACAGATGAGTCAGAAGCCCGACAGTGAGGAGGGGTTCATGTAAGAAGTCAGGAATGATAGTAGGGGCAGGGATTGCCCGATCGCACTTTTCAACTCTCAATTCCCACGATCTTCTTCGCCGCGTCCAGAAGATTCTCCGCCACGATGTCGGCGCCTTTTACCAGCAGGCTCTCGTGTGAAGCGCCGTAGCCGGTTCTAACCAGCACCGAACGCGCTCCGGCGTTGTGTCCCAGATTCACATCAAGCTGTTTGTCACCGATCACCCAACTGTTCTCAAGATCATAGTCATTGATCTCCATCGCCTGGCGAATCATACCGATTCCCGGTTTTCTGCATTCGCATCCGGCATCCGGCATATGAGGACAGAAGTGGAATGAGGTTATCGCCAGGCCGTGTTTCTTAAGTTCCGACTGGATCTTCGCGTGGATCGCGTTTACCGCCTGGCCGTCAAAGAGCCCGCGGGCGACGCCTGATTGGTTTGTGACCACGACAAAATCGAAACCCTCGGATCTCAAAATATCCAGTGCCTCGGCAGTGAAAGGAAACAAACGGGTTTCCTCGACCGTCGACAAAAAATCAACCTCTTCGATAAGCGTTCCATCCCTGTCGAGGAACACGGCTTTCCGTTTCTTCTCCATAAAAGAAATCAGTTTCGTGTGAGCAATTCCAAAACTTGTTCGAATACCATTTCAGGTGTGACTCGTATCATGCACCTGTGATCAATCGGGCAGTCCCTTAACATGCACGGGGAACATTCGACATCTTCACGAACGATCTGAGCTCCCCAGGGGGCAGTCGTCAAAGGGTTTGTTGGCCCGAAGACCGTTACCGTCCGCGTTCCAACCGCGGCGGACACGTGGGCTAGTCCCATGTCATTCGAGACCATCAGATCTGCTTCAGCGATCAGTGCTACTGCCTCATCCAGCAAAGTCTTTCCCGTAAGATCAACCATTTCAACGTCTGCATTTTCGCAAACCAGGCGGGAAACCTCAATCTCATCCGGTGAACCGAGCAGGACCGGCCTTAAACCGGACTCTTTCCAAATAGCTTCCGCAACCCTCGCGAACCGCTCCGCCGGCCAACGCTTCGCCCGTGAGTTCGTCGATCCTGCTCCGAAAACGGCATACCGGTCGCCCTTTCCAATGCCTTTAGCTTCGAGGATCGTCCGTGCCTGCGCTCTTCTGGCATCGGAGACCGGGATCGAAAATTCGGGCTCGCCCACATCTGGTTCGATCTCAAAGAATCTCGAGATCTCTTCAACGAGGTTCAAATAATAATAGACCTCGTGCCGTGCATTCTTCCACTCTGGCTTTTCAAATGAATTTGTCAGGAGGAAGCCTCGGGCCTCCCCCGCATAACCGAACCGTTTTGCGATTCCCGCCGTCCGCGCTGTGAGGGCGGAGCCGAAAGAATTTGTGAACAGGATCGCCGCGTCGAACGATCCTTCCCGAAACATTCCCGCCTGCCGGAGCATTGAGGAGGGTGAGTGTCCCGAATCCTCAAGTACCAACATCCTGTCAATGAAGTCTGCGTCACGAAAAATGCCGTCAGACCAGGCGGGCGCGGCAAGAGTTATCTCGGAATCCGCAAACGTCTTCTTAATAAGCCGCAAAGCGGGAACCGACATCACGGAATCGCCGATCCAGTTGGTGCCTCGTACAAGGATCTTCATTCGGATATGCAGCGGCGCGCCGCCGCGTCAGGCAGCATTGCGATCAAACAGGGTAGCGAGACCTTCCTTTATGCCCATCTTCGGCGTCCAGTCGAGCTCTTGCCTTACCAGCGTCAGGTCGGACACATAATCGAGCGGCGCGGGATCCGGCAGCGGGTGGTCCTTGTCGATCACAGCCTGAAGCCCGGAAACCTCTTCCATCGTCTCGACCAATTCGGAAAGCGGCAGGGCGTTCTCGCGCCCGCCTCCGAGATTGTAGAGGCCGTGGCGGATGACGGAACCGACGAACGCCCCACAAGCCGCGCTGAAATCGTCGACGTGAAGCACATCGCGTATCGGCCTGCCCCCCCCGGGGAGCCGTATGCCTCCGCCTTTGTCGATCATGTCGGCGTAATGAGTCACAAAATTCGGAGTGTTTCCTTCACTCAAAGGCGCGTAAACGGTCGACATACGGAAAATGCAGGACCTGAAATTCCGCACGTGCGAGTAATACTCGACGTACCTTTCCGCGATCAGCTTTGACCATTCGAGAGCCGACTGGTCGGAATAAAGCGTAGGACAGTTCTCCGGGACCTCGCGGTAGTTGTCCGCGAACCGGCCGTATACGTCCTTTGTGGAAGCGAAGATAAAGACACAGCCTTCCCGGACGTTCTTCAAGAGGTTGACCGTACCGTCAACATTGGTCAGGAATACCTCGTCTGCGGCTTCAGGCGACTTGTCCAGATGTGCGGCCAGGTGGATAACGACATCGTAATCGGATGCCGTCTGCACGTCATATAAATTGAGCAGGTCGCGGTTGTTTCGTCTTGAAAAATCGTTCGCGTCAAAGTGTTCTTTGACCCGGGATCCGAGGAATCCGCTTCCGCCTGTTACTAAATACTTCATTAGGAATTTGAGCCGGAGGTCAACTATGCCACGTTCGCCGGCGGATTCAGTTTCACGAGCTGCTGCATCGATTCCGCCTTGCCGATTACTATCAGCAGGTCGCCCTGTTCGATCTTTGTGTCTGCCGAAGGATGGAAGAGCATTTCGCCTTCTTTTCTGCGTATCGCGACTATCAACAGATTGAGCTCGCGGCTGATGTTTGTGTCTTTAAGGCTCCGGCCGATGTACTGAGTGTTGTCGAGGATAGGAACCTCTTCGAACACAAGGTCCAGGTTTTCCGCGACTATTGAATCCATAAAATCAGCGATCGCGGGTTTTGTCAGCGCGCGCGCCATGCTCTGGCTTCCGATTATTGTCGGCGCGACGACGCGATTGGCGCCTGCGCGTATCAGTTTCGGCTCTGCTTGCTCTTCAACCGCGCGGGAGACGATATGAAGATTCTTGTTAAGGTCGCGGGCAGTGAGCACTACGTAGACGTTGGCCGCATCGTCCGCGAGACACGTCGCCAGCCCGGCGGCGCGTTCGACTCCGGCTTTGATCAAGTTACTTTCAATCGTCGCGTCTCCTACCAGGACAAACTGGCGGTCCCAGTTCTCAATCTGCTCGACCTTCTTCTGGTCGAGCTCAACAACGACATATGGGATCCGATCTTTCTGGAGGGACTTGATCACCCTTCGGCCGACTCTGCCGGCGCCGCATATGATGTAGTGATTCTTTAGTTTCTCCATTTCCTTGGTTCTCCGTCGCGTGCCGAGCGTGGCGAGCATTTCTGTGTGGATGAATGCCTGCGCGACTATCGATAGCGCGTAAAGGACCGTTCCAACGCCGACGAGTATGAAGACCGTAGTGAATATCCGTCCCGCTTTTGTGTGCGGAACGAAATCGCCATATCCGACGGTCGTAACCGTGGATGTCGTGAAGTAGATGCTCTCAAGCCAGCCAAGCCCTTCAAAGTAGTGAAAGCCGACGCTTCCCCCCGCGATCATGAAAAAGATCGCCGCCTGAGCGACGACGAGGCGCTTCCTGATGTGCGGTGATAGATTCGAGATCAGGCTCATTTTCAGAGGACATTTCCGCCCCGCGCGGTTTGGGGTTTCGGTCGCGGCCGGATGGCAGTTTTAGCTCGGGACCGTCGCGGCTGCGGCAGAATTGACTAGACACGAACCATAGCCACTATATAAACTCTAGAATTGTCGCGTCCGGGGCGAATCGCTCAGGAGCTCTCCTTTCAGCAACATAGCCTTCCTAACTGTCTAATCACATTCATAATGGCACAGTCGGCAAATGTCAAAAACAAGAGACGGAATGTGCGGAGCGCACCGCCTGCCAGGCGAGGGAAGGGCAGATCCAGACCCTACGGAGCGCAAAAACGCACCCGGTTCCGGCGTCTTCTGCGTCTTGTTTTCAACCCCGTTACGTTCGCACTGGCGGCGATAGTCTTCCTGGCCGCGTTTCTGACGGCGACATATTTCTGGTTCGAGTTTTCGGACAAGATCAATCTGATGCTTGCCGGTGATGTCTTTACGAGAAACGCCGGGATCTACTCCGCGCCAAAGACGTTGCGAAAAGACGAGGTGCTTTCGCCGGATGCTTTTGCCGACTACCTTAGGTCCGCCGGCTACGTAAGTGCCGACAGGAGTGCCGATCCTTCAAGGGGCAGGTTCGATCTCAAAGGGAATTTGATCACGGTTGAGCCCGGAACCACGGCAGTTCTTGACGGAAAACTGGAGTTTCGAAGAATAGTCGTCACCTTCGACAAGGCCCGCAAACGCGTCGAATCGATCCGCGATAAAGGAAGCGGCGCCGAACTCGCCTCGACCGCGATCGAGCCCATAATGCTGAGTTCGATAGCAGCGGAAGGCGATGGCCGGCGAAAGGTGATCACGTTCCGGGATCTTCCTCCGCACCTCGTGAAAGCGATCACGGTCACAGAGGACCGCGCTTTCTTTGAACATTACGGAGTTAACATACGCGGCATCGCGAGGGCATTGTGGCGACGCTATGACGGCGACGAGAGCGGATCGCCGATCGAGAATCAGGGTGGTTCTTCGATCACGCAGCAGTTGGTTAAGAATCTATTCCTTACACCCGAGAGAAGCCTTGAGCGAAAAGCGAAAGAAGCCTACATGTCCGTGATCCTCGAGACCCGGCTGAGCAAAGATGAGATCTTTACGCTGTATGCGAACCAGATATATCTTGGCCAGAACACGGGTGTGTCGATATACGGAGTCGGCGAGGCTTCGAACATCTATTTCGGCAAGGACGTATCAGCGCTCACGCTTCCAGAATCGGCTTTCATCGCGGGACTCATACGAAGTCCAAACCGCTACAATCCATATAAGTATCCCGAGCGCGTGAAAGAACGGAGGAACCAGGTCCTGCAGTCGATGCTTGAATCCGGCGAGATCTCTCCGAACCAAGCTGAAACCGCCAAGAAGACACCGCTCTCGGTAATAAAACCGGCCTCAAGAAAAGATCAGCAGGGAATGGAGTATTTCGCGCAGTATGCTGTAGACCGGCTGCCCGAGGTGATAAGCGATCCCGAAGCGCTTCAGCATTTGAGGGTCTATACGACGATCGATCCGGACCTTCAGAAGGCGGCGAACAAGGCGCTCATAGAACGGCTCAAAAAGCTGGAAAAGCGGTTCAAGGACGACAAACAGGCCGGCCTGAACGCGGCGCTTGTCGCCATTCGGCCGAAGACCGGCGAGATCGTCGCGATGATAGGCGGCAAGGATCACGCGGAGAACCAGTTCAATCGCGCCGCGGACGCGATGAGGCAGCCCGGTTCCGTTTTCAAGCCTTTTGTCTACGCCGCGGCAGTCAACACGGCATATATGCCGAACTCGAGGGTTCTCACTGCGGCAAGCATCTTCAAAGATGAGAAAAAGGTCTTCACCTTCAACCAGGATTCATATTCACCGAACAATTACGGGGATTTCTTCTCGAACAAGGAAATGACGCTTCGCGACGCGCTGGTCAAGAGCAAGAATGTGATCACTGTTGACGTCGCGATGGAATTGAACGTGGGAACGGTGATGAGCCTGGCCAGGAAGGCCGGTCTTCCGAAGGTAGAAAAAGCGTATCCTTCAATGGCGCTCGGGACTGCCGAAGCTACCCCGCTTCAGATGGCCGAAGCGTACTCGCTTTTCGCAAATCTGGGTGATGCGGTGAAGCCGATCGCGATAAACAAGGTAACGACGGGTGACGGACGGGTCATCACGGAACCGAAAGGAGAGAAGCATAACGTGCTTCGCCCCGACGTGGCTTACATCCTGGACGACATGATGAAGGACGTCATCAACCGAGGAACGGCGGCGGGACTCGGTGCCTGGGGATTCAAGAACGAAAAGGGAAAACGTGGCTTTGCAGGGAAGACCGGTACGTCGCGGGACGGTTGGTTCGTCGGGTTTACACCCGAGATCGTCTGTGCGGTCTATGTCGGATTTGACGATGGTTCGGACCTTGGTCTGACGGGATCCGATTCGGCAATGCCAATTTGGGCGGATTTCATGAAGGAGGCGCTCAGACTGCATCCTGAATGGAACGGCGACTGGGATATGCCTGGCGGAATTCGAAGGGCGGAGATCGACATTCGAAACGGGTCCCTTATTCGCGAGGTTAGTGAGAACGGCGATTCGGTCACACCCACTCCGACGCCGACACCTGATTTCCCGATAGATCCTGAATTGGCGGCGCAGCTCCCGCCTGCTCCCACCGAAGAGATGTACGTATCGGACGTGCCTCCCGAATTTCGCCGGATTGAGCTGTTTATTGGAGGAACGATGCCGAACCGCGTTCTAAGGCCGGAATTCGATCCTGATAATCCGGACTGGGTCCCGGGTGGTCCTGAACCAAACGCCACTCCGTTTACGACCTGGGAGGATGCAAAGGAAGGAAATGAAAAGGCGAGTCCCGCGGGATCGGATGACGGTGCTGATTCCGACGTGGTGTCGGTAACGATCTGTCCTTTATCAGGACTCAGGGCCACTGCCAATTGCCCGGAACGGCGAAAGGTGGTTTTCAGAAAGGGTGCCGAACCGAAGGAGTTCTGCGGCTTTCATATTGCAAAGAAGCCCTGACACCGGTCAATTGATGCAAGAAAAAAGGCCGGATCTCATTGATCCGGCCTCTTTTTTGGGAGCTCGGCGAAACTTAGTTCATTCCAAGGTTTTGCATCAGGAATGCGTAAGTATCGGCGACTTCTTCGATGATCTTAGAAGTGGGTTTTCCGGCTCCGTGTCCAGCGTCAGTCTCAATCCTGATCAGGACCGGAGCGTCGCCTGCCTGAGCGGCCTGAAGTGTCGCCGCATATTTGAAACTATGCGCGGGCACAACGCGGTCGTCGTGGTCGGCGGTCGTTATCAGCACGGCCGGATACCTGGTTCCCTTCTTGATGTTGTGGAGTGGAGAGTAGGCGTAAAGGGCCTTGAAGTCCTGTGCATCGTCAGGCGACCCATAGTCAGATGTCCACGCCCAGCCGATCGTGAATTTGTGAAAGCGGAGCATGTCCATCACTCCCACCGCCGGAAGCGCGGCGCCGAAAAGGTCCGGCCTCTGGTTCAGGACCGCTCCGACTAGCAGGCCTCCATTCGATCCTCCCTGAATTGCCAGCTTCCTGGAACTCGTGTACTTGTTGGCGATCAGCCACTCTGCGGCGGAGATGAAATCATCAAAGACGTTCTGTTTGTTCGCCTTCGTGCCGGCCATATGCCATTTCTCGCCGTATTCGCCGCCACCCCTTAGATTCGCGACCGCGTACACGCCTCCCATTTCCAGCCACACGAGCCTTGAAACGCTGAAACCGGGTGTCATCGAGATGTTGAATCCGCCATATCCATATAGAAGAGTCGGGTTCGTTCCGTCCAGCTTGATACCTTTCTTTGCGACGATGAACATCGGTATCTTGGTACCGTCCTTGCTGGGATAGAACACCTGTTTTACCTCGTAAGCAGAAGAGTCGAAATCAACCTCGGCCTTACGGAACAAAGTGCTGTTGCCCGTCTTCATGTCGTATCTGTAGATCGTCGGAGGTGCGTTGTAGCTGGAGTATGTGTAGAAGGTCTCGGTGTCTTCCCGCCGCCCGCCGAATCCTCCAGCGGATCCGATCCCCGGAAGCTCGACGTTTCGGATGAACTTTCCATCTCTCGAGTAGATTCGAATCTGCGAATACGCATCCTTAAGGTAATCTGCCACGAATTGGTCGTTAATAAATGAAACGCCCGTAAGAGTTTCCTGTGCTTCCGGGATCACCTCGTTCCAGACACGGGTGCGGGCGAGGAGATTGACCGAAACCAGCCGAGACCGCGTGGCGTCCTTGTCTGTCTGAAAATAGAACGTCGAGCCGACGTTGCCGACGTAGTTGTACTGGTTCTCGAACTTATTGATCAAAGGAACGATCGGGGCGTTCTTATCCGAAAGCCTTTTGAAATAGATCTGGCTTTTCGGAGAGGTCCCCTGCCTGAGATAAATAAGCAGCCACTCGCCGTCCTCAGTGACAAGACCGTTGATCCCAAGTTTCGGATCGTCAGGCCGCTCGTAGATCAGGACATCCGTCGACTGGTCGGTCCCGAGCTCGTGATAAAAGAGTTTCTGGCTGAAATTTGCGTCCTCAAGTTTCGTTTCTTCGTTTGGTTCCGGATAGCGGCTGTAGAAAACTCCCGACCCGTCTCTCATCCAGGAAACCCCGGAAAACTTAATATTCTTCAAGTTGTCAGAGAGATCCTTGCCAGTTTCTATGTCGAGGAATTTGAATTCCCGCCAATCGGACCCTGCCTTGGAAATTCCGTAAGCCAGTGTCTTTCCATCTTCTGTCACGGCAAGACCTGACAAAGCGACCGTGCCGTCTTTTGAAAATGTGTTCGGATCAAGAAGCACTTTTCCAGAGCTTGAAAGTGAATCGGTCACGTATAGAACGCTTTGGTTCTGGAGGCCGTCGTTCTTGTAATAGAAATACTTGTCGCCGCGTTTGAATGGCGCGGTGTATCTGGCATAGTTCCAAAGCGTCGTAAGTCTTTCCTTCAGTTCTTCACGTTTCGGGAGGCTTTGCAGGTATGGAAGAGTCACCTTGTTTTCAGCATCTATCCACCCGCGGGATTCAGGCGAATCCGGGTCCTCAAGCCAGCGATACGGATCAGAGACTTTCGTGCCGTGGTAATCATCGATCTGGACGACCTTTTTTGCGTCGGGATAGTTGAAGCGCATCTGAGCTTGAAACGATGCTGAAAGAACCAGCGCGAATGCGACCGCGCAAGCAATAGTGCTTATTCTCATGTATGCAAAAACCTCCGGTATGTGAACGTGGTCAGTATTCTACTACGGCCATCTTCTCAATGAAAACGGGACCGCCAAATGGCGGTCCCGTGGGTTCCGATCTTAGGTTAGTTGTTATGCCAGTTGGCTCGGGGCTTCAACCACGTCATCTGAAAATGATCCCCTCTCTTCGTAGCCGGCAGGGAGCCATGTCTTTCGCTTGTAAAGGAGCGTCTCCATATCGTTGCTCGGAAGCGGTTTCGAGAACAAATATCCCTGTCCATAGTCGCACCCCAGATCCCGAAGGAGAGAAAGCTGCTTTTCAGTTTCAATACCCTCTGCCACAACTTCCTTTTTAAGGTTCTTGGTAAGGGAAACAATAGTCTGCAGGATGCCCGAATCTTCTCCGCCCTCACCGACGTTCATCACGAATGAGCGGTCGATCTTGAGCGTGTCGAACGGCAGCCTGTGTAGGTAGCTGAGAGAAGAATAACCTGTTCCGAAATCGTCTATGCTGAGCTTTACGCCAAGGTCCGAGAGGTCGTTTAGCGTCTGGATCGTGCGCTCTGCGTTTTCCATCGCTGTCGATTCGGTGATTTCGAGCTTCAGGCATTTTGCGGGGAGGCCCGAGGCGGACAGCGCGTTGGTTACGTCTTCGATAAGGGACCTATCGGCAAGATGCCTGCCGGAGATGTTGACGCTGACGCTCAGATCCTCGAATTCGTCGTTGATTCGGCGCCACTTTGCCATCTGGACGCACGTTTCGTTGAGTATCCACTTGGTTATCGGGATGATGATCCCAGAATCCTCACTGATGGGAATGAAAACGCCGGGCGATACGAATCCAAGATCGGAATGATGCCAACGAAGCAGGGCCTCGAATCCGATGAGTCCGCCGTCCTTGAGTGCAACGAGCGGTTGGTAATGCATCGTCATTTCCTCGCGCTCGATAGCGTAACGCAGGTCGCCTTCCAGTTTTATGTGCTGCAGGTACTGTGCGCGTATCTCCTTGTCAAAGACGGCGACGCTGATATTACGGTCCTTCGCGTTGTGCATTGCGATGTCGGCGTCTCGGAGAATGTCCTCCGGTTTTACCTGTTCGTGGTCGAACGGAGCGATGCCAATGTGAAGATCAGAAAATATCTTGTTTCCCTGAATGACGAAGGGTTGTGTCAATTGATCGTAGATCCTAAAGGCGAACGATTTTGCCTCGTTGAGCGAGGAAAGGTCATTGAGGATGATCGCGAATTCGTCGCCGCCCAGGCGGGCGATGGTATCTTCATCCCGAAGGCATCGCCGGAGGCGAAGGGCCACAACCCTCAGGACCTCATCGCCGACTGTGTGTCCCAGGCTGTCATTGATGTTCTTGAACCTTGAAAGATCGAGGAAAAGGACGTAGTAGCGGCTCGCCACTTCGGGGCCCAATTGAAGCAGCAGGTTCAGCCTTTCAACCAGGTATGCCCGGTTTGGAAGGTCTGTCAAGGAATCGTGAAAAGCCGCGTACTTGAGGTCCCTCTGGCTCTGCCGCAGGTCTCTTGTGATCTCTTCTTCCTTTTCGAGAAGCGACGTCAGCTGCTTGGCGTGTTCCTGCACTTCTTCGGCTTTGGCTCTCGCGATCTCGGTCTTCTCCCTTTCCGCTTGTTCCGCCTGATCGATCGACTCGTTGATATTGTGTATTAGTTGTCGGTAGTTAATGTATCCAATTCCAAAGATAACTAAAGAAACGCTGAGGGTAAGTAAGTCGCCATAGCTAATCAGCTTGTATGCAATTCCCGCAAGTCCCGCTCCTGCGACCTGGGTCATAGAACTCGAGAAGCAGACCTTTCTCCACATCTGCCAAACCGAACTGTCGTTCTTTATTGCGTAGAAAATTGCAGCGAAACCTGAAAGCGCCAAGAACTGCACTACCGCCAATATGCCAAGCGTCGTTATTAGATCTGAAGATTGACTGTAATCACCACCAATTCCAAGAACAGGAAGTGAGCGCCAAACAAGATAGGTAATCGCAGTCGAAAATGCTGTACTGGATATATTGAAAGGAATTGCTAGTTTGCGAAGGGGATAACCTTCGTATTTGAGATAGATACAACTAATTGAAACTTCCAAGGTAGCCAACAGTATTGCTAGTTCGCCTCCGAAATAGACAAAAGCGAAGAAGATCATCGTGTCAGCAAAACTCAGATACGATTTCGAATGAGGTAAGGAGAGAGTGAGCCTTGAGGTTGCAAAGAGCGCAACAACAATCAGGAAGCCGACACTAGGGGTGATCACAGAATAGTCGGTGTTAATGGTTGCAAAGATCAACGAGGCAAGTCCGAAGACACCTATAACACCAACGTAATAGTTGAATATACGATCCCGATTCATAGGTCTTGAGCGTTGGGGGTCCATAGAGGCGGCAATTGGCAGGAGGCCGTTCATGGAATGATGTAAGCATCTATCAATGAGAGATGCCACGACAGACAGTTTAACATGTTTGAACAATTCTGTTCCATATTTTTTGGAATTCAGAACTTGGTGGTGTGGAATCCATTAGCGCGATCCATTATGGAGTTATGAGTCCCAGTGGGCCGCGAATCGAGCTATGAAATCGAAGACGGAAACATTGATGGGAAACATCGCTATGGATATTAAATAGCCAATGGCTAATTAGTTTACATATTTACCAGCAGCCTAAGCTGTTGTAAACAGGAGGGATACGGCGATTCTAGATTACGTTTGTGTAAGAACGTTACAAGAATCGCAAGATTACTCTGTCGTCAAATCCAATTTCAATAGTCATCGTAACTATTGTATGTAATTGGTTTAGCGAGTTCTCAACGAGGATTGATCTTTTGGCATAAGTATTGAAATAGAGAAAGACAAGTTAGAAGTCAATCACGCAGGAGAATCAAAATGAAAACGAAAAGGTCAAGAAATGTTCTTGCAGTTAGTCTCTTACTCATCACATTCGCTCTTTCGCCAAGTGTCACACGCGCCGGCATCATCGTGGGATTCGGACAAGACCAGAATCCAACACCTTGTACAGAGAAGACAAGCGACACCAAATCCCGTACAAGCTTTGATCGAGGAATCATTGTCGGGCTTACAGGAATCATCGTCGGTTTGACCGGCATTATCGTCGGATACAGCGATTCAAACTCAACTTGTGGGCATATTCCCACAGGCGACTAGTATGACTAAGGTTAGTGTCCTCGCCCTTGAAGACGAGACTCCTACCACTAGAACAGCTTCCGCCCTGGCGGAGGCTGTTTTTATTATGCTATTCCAATGCGGTCCGAAATAGATTCGAACTCAGGCAATCCTCTAAGATCGTTCCATCGAGGATCAACAGCTATTGACAGCATATCTGGATACTTTGCGTCCACTGCTTGCTCCAAATACAGAAGGGTTTTCGCTGTGTTGCCGAGGCCGACCTCCACAAGTCCGAAGTACGTTGGCGGAACATACCGGTCGATGCTTAGACGATCTAGATCTTCAAGGATCTTTAAGGCCTTTTCTGATCTTCCTTCTCTTGCAAAGGAGTAGCCGAGCATTGACAGAGCCTCAGGATGGCGATGAATGGAAATCGCTTTTTCAAGATTCCGCGTCGCTGCATCAAACATTTCCAACTCAACGAAGACGGCACCAGAAATAAGCAGCGCCTCATAGCTATACGGTTCAAGATCCAAGGTTTCGTCCAGACAGTTCAGTGCATTCTCGAACCTCCCCATTTTGAAAAAGACCTTTGCAACGTTCTTATTGTTGTAACTAGAGACAGGGTCGAGTTGCATAATCACACCTAGATGCTGGAGTGCATCTTCAAACTTTTTTTGATTAGCAAGCAGATTTGCGAAGTAGTACCTTGCGGAAGCATAGTTTGGACTCAAGCTAATCGCGCGTGACAATTCTGACTCTGCCAGTTCAAAGTCCCAATTTAGATAGAAAGCAATACAGCCTTGTGCAAGATGAAGTTCCGGGATTGTGGCAATGGATCTTGAATAATCTAACATTCGCTCTGTCAACTTAATCGCTTCATCTCTCGAGATCTCTTCATAGAAATAGAGCCAAAGATAGCAATTGGCCAGTTCGGCATATGACCCGCTATTGAAAGCGTCGATCTTTGCTGATTCTTGGAATAGTGAAAGTGCTCGGTTAAATTCCTTAAGTCCACCGCGATTGGCGAAATTCTTCCCTTTCAAGAATAGGCGATAGGATTCCGTATTTTGGGTGTGACGGTGGTCCGGGAGCCTTTTGGATATCCGGTCAATCTCGGCATTGAGTTTCTCGGTGATGGAATTCGTAATCTCGTCCTGAAGCCGGAATATCT
>JAHEEZ010000040.1 GCA_024640445.1 Acidobacteriota bacterium
TGCGAGGATTTCTCCGATGTTCCGGCAGACGCCACGAGGCCTGATCTGGTGCGCGCGGCGGCTTGGAACATCGAGCGCGGGAGTTTTCTCGATTCGATTATCGGCGTGCTGGACACGC
This sequence comes from Acidobacteriota bacterium, assembly GCA_024640445.1. Lineage (GTDB taxonomy): Bacteria > Acidobacteriota > Blastocatellia > Pyrinomonadales > Pyrinomonadaceae > Aridibacter. The sequence goes on from JAHEEZ010000040.1 coordinate 119, forward strand.
ATCCGCAGCTTTCCGGGCGCGACCTGTACCTTCTGACCGAACTCGATTATGGAATGGCCAGAAGCGACAACCGGTTCGTCGCTCGAGAGCTGGCGCAGGCGCTGAAGCTGAACTACGCTTTTGCACCGGTTTACATCGCGCTACAGAAGGGAAGCGGCGTTGAATCGCAAGTGGAGGGCGAGAACACAAACTCGATCCACGGCCTTGCGATGTTCTCGAAATACCCTTTGCAGAACGCTCACGCTGTGCCCTTGCCGAACGGAAAGGACAAGATGCTCGGCAAGGAAAAACGGCTTGGTTACCTGCGCGCACTGATCGCCGACATTGAGCACCCGGCGGGCGCGTTCAGGGCGGTCACGCTCCATCTGGACGCGCACTGTTCCAGAAAGCACAGACAACTTCAGATGCGGATCTTGCTCGATCACCTGGCAACGCTTCCGGCGCTGCCGACTGTCATCGGCGGAGACTGGAACACTTCAACATACAACTCACAGAATTCCACTCGGGCGATACTGGGTTACTGGCGAAGGATAATGATGGGTCCCAGGCGGGTCGTCCGCGATCATTATCCGTATCCGGACAGGTATTTCGAGAGGGCACTGTTCAGGGAGCTTGAAGAAAGGGCCTTCGAGTATAGGCCTTTCAATGAGGCCGGTGTCGGGACCCTTCATTACGATATGGAAAGCGTTGAACTGAATACCAATCTGAGGGACTGGGTACCGGAATGGTGTTTCCCTTTTATTTTCTGGGCATCGCGAAGGGTTGGCGGAAAATTTTCGCTTAGACTCGACTGGTTCGCCGGGTCGGGCATCGAGCCGGCGGGTCCTGACGGACCAATTACGATCGGCGGGTTGGTCAATGACGAAGGCATTCAGCTATCTGACCACGATGCGATAGCTTTGGACTTTAAGCCTTTGAGCAGATAGACTCGTTCTTCGCCGAATGAACGGAGAAAGATCACACGAGTTACGGAGCGAGAAATTATGTCGGAAGTTTCATTTTGCCAGACCCTGAGTTTTGACGCCAAGGATTTTGAATACGAGTCCGTCCAGCAGGAGAATGGCAACGCCACGATCATTAGGTTCAAGATCGACCAGACCCAGTACAGCCCGGGTGATGTGGTAGTTGTGGTCGACGGCGAAGACGTCGCTTTCCACGGGATGATAGGGAAGATCGAGGAAGAATGGGCGTACGCTTCTGATCCAAAGGGCTCTCTGCTGGCCGCGACTGTCCAGTAGTTTCCGCACCTTTTTGAGAAATATCCGCGACCGGGTCTGTTTTCTTGACCCGGCCGCGGTTTTTGTTTGTTTACAGAAACATTCCTTAACTTTCTGTAAATAGGGCGTTTTTCGACAGAAATTCCTTGCCACGGGAATATATTTGGCAATAATGTTCAATCTTGAACGACAGGAAGTCCCCAGCCGAAATGAAAACGCTAGCAGACATAGATTTCGCGACGCTCTTTCCGAACCGCGCCGACCTTCCCAAGGTTAAGCGAGTCGCAGAAAGTCGATACACCGCGAAAATGGTCGAGACGTCGGAAGAATTCGCCTCCGTGCTCGGACTTAGGTCCGATGTCTTCAAGAGGGAACTCAGTACCGCGGGCGGCAGCGGTACTTTCGCGTCCGAGTTCGATTTTGACGAATACGACCTCCACTGCGAGCACCTTATCGTGACTGACAGGCAAACCGGCGAGGCGGTCGGTACATATCGGCTTAACACACTGGAGAGCGCCAGGACCGCCAGTGGGTTCTATGCTTCGGAGGAGTTTTCAATTGAGGACCTTCCTGAAGCTGTTCTGGAAAGTGCGGTGGAACTCGGGCGCGCCTGTATATCGCGCGACCACAGGAACTCGAGAGTGCTTTTCTTGCTTTGGAAAGTTCTTGCCAACTACCTGATCGAAAGGAACAAACGATACCTTTTCGGTTGCTGCTCAGTATTTACACAGGACGGATTCAAGGCGGCGAAGGTTTTGGAGCAACTAAAACAGGAAGGGCACATGCACCCGGAACTGAATGTAAGCCCGAGGCCTGACAAGCGCATAATACCGGAAGATTTCGACGCGTCGGGGCTGGAACCTGTCGAACTGCCGCCGTTGGTGAACATCTATCTTCGGATCGGCGCAATGGTGTGCGGAGAACCGTCAATAGACCGTGAAATGAGAACAGTGGACTACTTTGTCGTTTTCGATCTTGACCGGATCAATCCCAAGTACCGGAAGATGTTCTTCGGCGATCTGCTCTAGACCGCCACCCTTTCCTCAAATTCTATCCTCCCCGAATCCCTGATTATTACAACCGTTGAAGAACGGGTGCCGTAGATGGGCGTCTCGATGAAGATCGACGACAGCAGTTTTTCCTTTTCGTAACCGATCCCTGTGTCCGGCAGTTCACTGTCGGATGCCAAATTCCGGTCGGCGAGAATTTCGAAATACTCTTCGAGGTCATCCTGATCACGTTCAAGGATCCCGGAAAACCTGGCCTTTCCGAGGCGTATCTTCGGCCAAGGCGTGTCCAGAAGATGATTGCTCAGGCCGTACAATCCGTAGGCAAGCTGCTTTACGCCCTCAGCCCTATTCGAAAAATAGTACAGTTCGTCCGCGTTGTCGCCGATACGGCCGGCGATCAGGTTGAATCCCGTGTACCGGTTCGCTTCGCTTTCGACCTTTCTAAGATAAGCTTCGGTGCTTTTGTCGGATCGAAGGAAGTCCGCCACCAGGTTTCCTCTTGAAAGGTCGCCGCTCTCCTGATCGGGATCCCTGTAATTGGTCACCGCGGCGATCCTGCCGGATTCTGTAACTCCAAGCCACGTGCCGCCGGCCGCAAGGTCGCGGCCCGCATAGATCTCCGGACTGTCCTTCCAGTTCGCCGCCGAGGCCGTCGGCCGGTCATAGAATTCGTCGCGGTTAGCCAGCAGGACAAGGCGTTTGTCCGGTCCGGGTCGGTATGAAAACAGTATCGTGCACATAGTTTGGATTCACCCGGGGGTTTTCGTCCTGGGTTTTCCGCCGAAAAGCAGCCGCATAAGTTCGCTCGCTCCGGATTGCCTCACGCCGAGAGCACGATTCTCACTCCCTATCTCAAAGGCGATCCGCCACTGCCTGAAAAGAATGCGATAGGCGTCAAGAAGGGAGAACTTCCGGTCGTAGATGTTGGTCGATTCGCTTGTGACCCCGTTTAGTTCGACTATCTTAAAGCCGCGGCCTTTCTTCAGTTCTTCCTCGGATGTCGTCCGCAGATCGAACCTGCCGAAAAAGAAGCCTTCGTAACCCCGGCATATGGCATCGATCGACCCGGTCAGTTCCGGAGTAATGATGCGCGCGCCGTCATTGAAAATGGCGCCGCGCGCGTGCGTCCCGATCTCTATCAGTTTCACTTTCTCACCCTGAAGGGGCACGCGGTCCGGATCGTCTTCCATATTGTCTATGTAGGTCCCCGCGATCGAAACTGCCCGCGGATCGTCAAGAATAAGTTCTTCGACAGTGCGGAGTCCGTCGCCTTCCAATACCGGGAAGAGTTTTTCCGTTGCCGAAAAGATCTCTCCATGCGCCTGCGACGGATATCGAAAGTAAAAAACGCTGAACTCGTCTCCCGCCGCATATTCCTGGATGATGTATCTATCTTCGAGCAGTTCCAGCGCCTCCGCCAGACCGTCAAGGTCCCGAACGACCATCACGTCCTTACCGCGTTCGCCGGTGTCCGGCTTCAGCACGATCGGAAATCCGGTCCGCGCTGCGAACGCTCCGGCGGAAACCGCTGAGCCTTCACGATCCGACTTCGGATCGATAAGTTCGTGTGCGAGAAGAAACTCCCCCGCCGGTTCTGATCCGAGAAGTCCGCGGTATATGCCATCCTTTGATTCGCCGATGAATCCGCCCGCAGGGATCGCCGGATTCGAGCAGGTGAAGACCGTGAGGCTTCTGAACCTGATTCCCAGGATAGCGACATACGCTACAACAGGAGCGTAAAAGATCTGGATCGGCCAGAATTCCCAGCGGTATATCTTCTTCAGCCTGCCTTTGAAAAGCAGCCACCTCTTTCGGCTCACCGCGATGAATATGATCCTCACCGCGATAAAGAGAAGCAGGGCTCCGAGAAGGAAATTTCCGCTGAAAAGGAGTTTCTGCGCAAAGCCGGCTCCGACCACCAGGAGCGGCGTCCAGACCGCCGCGGCGATCAGGAAGAAGACCGTGAACTTTAGGAAATCGGTCTTAAGGAATCCAGCTGCAAGATAGGTCGGCAGTCTAAGTCCGGCGACGAACCTGCTTATGAAAATCGCGGCGAGGCCCCTTTTCTCGAGCCAATGCGAGGCCTGCCTCAGCCTTGCTTCGCTCACGAATCTCCTGAACAGTTTTGTCTTAGCGGCACGCTTTCCGGAGAGCCTTCCGAGCCAGTAAAGGCCGATGTCGCCGACAAAGATCCCCGCAAAACAGGCAGTGATCGCAAACGGATAACCGATCGCGCCTTCTGCCGCAAGCGCCCCCGCAAGCAGACACGCTCCGTCTTCTGTCACAAAGGTCAGAAAGAAGATGATGATGAAGATCGCCGGAAGAGAAAACTCCGCGATCGCTCCCGGATCAAGATCCGGGATCAGGAGGAAGATCTGAAGAAAGAGGAGCATCAGCGGCTACTGGTCGCTTCCAGGAATCGGCAGTTCCCGCCTGTGAATGAAAAGCACTGCGGCGCTCAGTACGAAGACCGTGACCGCAAGTCCGAATAGCGTGCCGCCGTCGTCCTTTACGACGATCCCAAGCCTGGTGAAATGGCTGAGCAGAGCGCCCGAGATCGCGATCAGCGAGACTATGGCCCCATATGCGGCGGTCCTCGGAATGAGGATCAGGGCCGCGGCCACAAGTTCCATTACGCCTGAACCGATCCGACCGAACGCCTCGTATTCGGCACCCATCAGTTTTGTAAAGATATATTTGGATTCTTCGGCTCCGGAGAACTTGAAAAAGAGCGTCTGAACAAAGATGAGGGCGATGAGTATCCGGGCGATCCAGCTGATAATATTTGTGGTCTTGGTCATTTTTCGAACTCTTCCTTGCGGTCTGAAGATCCGGCGGCTTTTGATTTCCAGAATTCCAAAGTAGAAGGCGCTACCCCGAAGTCTTTCGGGACCGCAATTCCCCGAACCCGAAGCTTCTCGGCAACAAGCGCATAATGGTGAACTGTGTGGCTTAGAAGGAACTCCAGTTCGCGCTCTAAGGAGGAACGGTGCCACAGAGATCCGTCAAGTTCGGAGCGGACCAGCAGATCTTCTTCTGAACAGGTAGCTATCGCGGCGACCAAAAGGTGCGCCGCTTCCAAAACCCGGCCGGCCGCATACGCCTTGTCGTTCTCGGTCTTCTCGTCTCTCAGCCGCGCGGAGTAATCGATCCTGCTGTCAGCCAGCCCGCGCAGGAAGCAATCAACGAAGTCGAGATTGTGCCGGATGTGGGACCCGATGGACCCGGCTGCCTTTCCGCGGTCGCGGTAGACTTCATCCCGGATCTTATCAACGAGTTCATTTCCGCGCAGCAATTCGGCCGCTACGGCCTCGGCGAGCAGCCTTGCCGGTTCGGCAGAGGCCGCAGTCTGTTGTTGAAGCGCCTTGGTCATTTTTCGATTTCGTGTTTCTCGCACAAAATTACTATTTTCCCGGGATTTATTCCAATTACGAGTCGAAGGGGAAGAAGATCCGGTGTTCTTAACACAAGAAAATACGGACCGGAAATTGAGGTTCCGGCCCGTTCGCCTGGAGTGAAGGAAGAGATCCCAACCCGTTTTCAGGAGTTCCTGTCGTAGGAACTCATGAATTTCATTCGAGACTGCGAAACCAGACCCTTGTACTCAGGATTGTCACGCAGCGGATCCAGATTGTAGTCATATTTCAGTTGCAGAAAGCCGATCAGCGACTCATCATTGCCGCGCCGAAGCTCGCGGAAGGCTTCCCGCTTATTGCCGAGTTGGGCGAGAACAGACGCTACCTCGTATGAAGGGGCGTCGTCGGCTTCCGTCTTGGCCAAATCCTTCAGGATCTTTCGTGCTTCGGTCTTATCACCCTTTTTCGCGAGCACACGGCTGATCAGAAGTCTCGCTGTCTTTTGCTCGGGCGCGCTCTTGGGAACCGCGCGCAGTTCTTCAATCGATTCGTCGAACATACCTTTTTGTTCATAGATCTCGGCCAGGATGAGTCTTGTCCACATCATGGCCGGATCGAGCTCCACCGCCCGCTTGCCGACCTTTAGAGCTTCGTCCGTCTGACGGTCAAGGCGAAGCAGACGCGCCAGGTTCAGCGCAATCACTTGAGATTCCGGATCGGCGTCCCGGGCGAGTTTCATCTCAGCGATCGCCTCATTGAGATTCTCGTCAACCGCATGGATCCATGCCAACCGAAGATGCGCGACCGCATTCCTTGGGTCAAGCGCTACCGCTTTCTTCAGAAGATCGGCGGCGCGACCCGCATCCTTCTCGTACTGGGCCACCACCGCGAGCGCGGAGTAAGCTTGCGACGTGGAGGGATCCAGCTTGATCGCCTTGTCCGCCGAGATCTTTGCTTTCGCTATCGCCTGTTCAGGCGAGATCGAATCGATGCCGTAGATGGCTGCGAGCGAAAGGCAGTCGGCGAGCAGCGCCTCTGCTTTGGCGAACTGTGGATCGAGCCGGACGGCTTCTTCCAGATGACCGATGGCAGTTTTCAAATCGTCTTCCGTCCTCTTCTTCCAGAAATAGACCCCTTTCTCGTAGGCATTACGGGCCTCCGGGTTTCGGGTTTCCGCAAACGCAATGGGTATCTGTTCCGTCTTTCCGAACGAATCATTCAGTTTCCCTGCGAGCTCGCCCGATATACGGTCCTGAAGGGAGAAGATGTCTGAGAAGTTCTCATCAAACTTGTCAGTCCAGATCGGTATCTTGCGGGAGACACTGATCATCTGGACGTTTATCCTTACGCGGTCGCCGTCTTTCTGGATCGTACCCGTAAGCACCGCGTCCACGCCGAGCTCGCTGCCGATCTCTATAGGGGAACTCGTGGAATTGCTGAAGCGCTCAATGGCCGAGGTGGGCGTTACTTCGAAGCTACCCTTTCCGCCAAGTCGCGAGATCAGGGTGTCGGCAAGGCCGAGGCCGAGTTTCTCGTCCTTCTCTCCGCCGATCTGCCTGAACGGCAGGATCGAGATCGACTTCACCTCCGCAAGGTCCTTGACCTGATTGAAATTTTGATAGTTGAACAGGAAAGAGACCAGAACAGCGGCCAATAGAGCCGCGGCTGCCGCGGTGGCGAGGCGCGCCCCTGTGAAAAGTTGAGATCCGGGCAAAGTCTCTTCGGTGAAGGTCTTGTACGGCGCTACCAGCGCAGGGATGGCGGTCGTCGAATCCGAAACTGAGGCGAAAGACGCCGTCGGAGTGTTAAGGACCGCGTCGGCAAAACTCTCTTTTACCTCGCCGGTGAACCTGTAGCCGAACTTCGGAACGGTCTCTATGAATTCAGACGAACTTCCGCTGTCCTTCAGCGCTTTTCGCACCATGTACACGTGCTGCGCCAGATTCGCCTCTTCGACATAGCTCTCGCTCCAAACCTCGTCCAGTATCTCCTGCTTTCGGAGTATCCGGTTTCGGTTCCGGATCAGGAAGCAGAGTATCTCAAAACTCTTTTGGGTCAGCGGTATGTGCTCCCCATTCCGCATAAGCAGGCGGTTGGAAACGTTGAGCCGAAAGCTGCCAAAATCGTAATAGTGCGTTCTTGTGGTTGAATCAATCACCTTAACTCCGTACTGCTGGAATCAGGACTTCGCTTTGTGGTTAGAAAACACCGCGTGTTCCTGATCTGTGACAACGGGGAAGTCCGGCCGCCGCGCCTGATAGCACGTTGCCGGACTAGGAGATGTTCAATCCTTGCAGGTTAGCCGGTTCGAATGGAGTTCGCCCCGGTCCTTGTGATACGGAACAGCAGGTGAAAGTGTTCCGTGGACCGGCGAAAATTGGGGTCCGCCCTGGAGCGGACCGGGTCCGTCGGCTTGAATGGGGGTCCTGAACGGTGGGAACGGGGAAAAGGCGCTGGTTGATCTGATCGGTAGAATTCTGATTATTCCTGTTTATGAAGGTGGTTTCTCCGCCTGTTCCTTTTTCCGCTCCCCCTCCGGACCCTCTCTAGTAACTGATCTTGTGACGCTTGATGAACGAGTTCAGAGTCGAGGTCCTCATCCTCAAAAGCTTTGCCGCATTGGCCTGGTGACCTCGAGTGATCCTGAGGGCCTGTTTGACAAGGTTGACCTCATAAAGCTTGGTCGCCTTGTAGAAATCGATCCCATCCCGCGGAAAGCTGATCTCAAAGTTCCGGAAGTAGTGGTTTGTTTCGGAGTCTTTCAGCGTCTGAAGCTTGCTGACCGCGGTCCTAAGCGAAGTGACTACTTCGCCAAGCGCCATCAGGTTCTCTTCCGATCCCTCTGCAGAATTTCCGTTCCGTAATGCTAACTGACTTAGAATTGGATTCATTTGCTGGCCTCCTTTGGCTGTTTTGTATGTATTGGTATGAATTTGGATAATGACCAAATTACGCTGTCAGTCGAAAAAATAACCCGAGCCGTTGGAAAAAGTCCTAAAAATCCAATCAATTAATTTCAAAAACTCATAAAAAATCCGAAAAAATGCCCGCTTTCCCGGGTTTGAGTCGAAAAAGCGGGCGAATTGAGGGTGCGGACTGCTACCTAAAAGACCAGCCGGAATCCGAACCTGACCGAACGCGGCAGCTGCCACTGGACCGGGTTGTTATACCTGGCGTCAGTGGTGTACGGCGCACAGGACGACGTTCCGTTAGCCCCGCAGGTGGAGAGCCCCTGATTGCCGCGGTTGTTCAGCTCGTTGATCTGGCTCGAAAGCCCTCCGCTGAAGATCTGCTGGATGAACGATGTCTCGTCCACAACGTTTGGCAGAAACTGGCTAACCGTATTTGCCGAGAGATCTCCCGGGAACAAGACCGTCCATTTGTTAGTGACGGCCTTTTCATTGAACAGGTTAAGTATGTCGAGATCAAAGGCTGCAGTGAACCTGCCATCCCGGCCGAACCTGTACTTGTGGGTTATCGCGAAATCGGTCTGAGTGTAGGTGTCTGTTCTGCCCAGATCTCCGCGTCCGTAAAGGTAGGTGTTCGCTGAATAGGCGCTTACCTGTGTTGAAAGCGGCGTGCCGCTTTGAGCCAGGAAGAATCCCTTCAGCTCGGTTGTGTTGGGTCCGTTGTCGCCCCAGCCGATGTTGTAACCGGCGTTCACCTTGAAAATGTGCGGCCTGTCAGTAGCCAGACGCCCGTCGTCAGGAGATCCGTCGACCGTGAAACCGAGAAACGGTATATCGAAGAAACGGTTCACGTTCGGCGAAGAGCGTCCGTTCTCGTCAGAACTGGCGAGACCGGAGTAGTTGCCGTACAGCTTGCTGTACGTATAGCTTGCATTGGCAAACCAGTTGTCGCCGAAGCGCTTGTTGACCCTGAACTCCAATCCGTCATAGACGCGTTTCGCCTTGGGAGTCGCGGGTACTCCGGGGAAGAACGGCTCGGAGGTCACCCCGAAGCCGGGATTCGCGATGAAGAACAGTTCGTTCTGGTTCTCGTCAAAAACGCCTACGTCTTCGATCGTGCGGTCGATCTGCTTGTGAACATAACGTCCGCCGATCACCCAACTTCCGTTAAGCTCGTATTCCGTCCCGACATCGATCGAACTCTCCCTTGCGGCTTTCAGGTTCGGATCGACCCGGTTGTCGCTCGGATCGTTCGAAGGGACGCGAAGATCGACATTGAGAACCTGATTCTGGAGGATGTAACTCCTCGTGTAGAAAGTGTAGTCCGGATCAGAGGCCAATAGGGGGACATAGATCCTTCGAAGGATGTCGCCGCCGAACGAACCTCTGGGCAGTTCGTACTTGAAGCGATCGTAGAACCATCCGAAACCGCCATAGACCTTCCAGCGCCCGTCGCCGAGAACGTCGAAAGCAGCTCCGATCCTCGGGGCCGGCTTGTCTCCCCAGCCAAAGACGATCGGGATGCCGGTGTCGGAGAATGAAGGAACATCCTCCTTCTCGATCCTGAATCCCGGGTTTATCGTCAATCGGCCGATCGTGAAGCTGTCCTGGACATAGATCGCCTGATTCTTGCTGGACGTATTGCCGTTCGTTCCAAAGTACTGGAGGTAGACGTAACCGATCTCACCCGGCCCGCCCCCAACCCCTCGCGAGGTCGAACCGTAAAAAAGGCGGATCTCGCCTTTATTGCCTATGTCGGCATAGCCGTTCGAAACGTCGTTGCTTAGACGGTTCAGCTGATAACCGAACTTGAGACTGTGCCTTCCGCCGGCTCCGTTGAAGATCGCCGTCGCGTCAAGATCGAACGTGGTCCTTCTCGAAATATCGCGGTCGACACCGGCAATGGTCGGTACGCTTGAGAAACCGCTCGAGCAGGTACCGCCCGGGGTCGTTCCCGGAACACCGCCGTTTCCGAGTATGCATCGGACGCGGTCAACATCGGGGATGCCGTATGCGCCGAGTCTCTCATTCAGTGCGCTCTGGCCGTAACGGCTGGAGATCACCCAATTGCTGTTCGGGGTCCAGGTGCCGCCGAAATTGTAAATTCCGCTCGAACGCCGCCCGCCAAGCTGATCCAGGAACTGGCCTCCGGAGAGATTACCGTCGGTCGGCACTCCTCCCGCAAGACCTGTCACTGCGTCAAGGTCGCCATGGACGCGTATCGGGTTATACGTATAACTGCCGGTCAGGTTGACCTTGTCGCCAAGCTGGGAATCCAGTCTGAAGAAACCATAATCCCGCCGCTCATTCCGACGGTACTGTTCGGAAGACCCGTCCGGATAATTGACGTCTCTCTCGATCTCGAAGCTCTGGATGTTGTACGCACCGAAGAACCAGAGTTTGTCCTTGATGATAGGGCCGCTGAGAGAGGCGTTAGGGAAGAAGTTCGTGTACTTATCCCCTTCGAAATCCTGACCGGCCCTTAAATATGTGAGGCTGGTAGAGCTTGGGATCAACACCTCGGGTTGTTGAATGTTCCTGTTCTCGATGGTGCTGAGGGTCGAAACGTTTGTGGGATCGACGAACGCGTTTGCGGGTTCCAGCGCGCTTGTCTGAAATCCGGTGCCGATATCGCCATTGAACTCGTTGCCGCCGCGCTTTGTCACAAGCGTGATCACGCCGCCTGTTGCTCCGCCATGTTCGGCTTCGAATCCACCCTTTTTGATCTGCACTTCCTGAATAAGCTGGAACGGCAGGTTGTTGTTCGAGTTTAGCTGGCCCGTTCGGAAATTCGTGACTTCCTGTCCATCGACGATGAAAGTGTTCTCGGCGCCCGATGAGCCGTCGATCTGGATTCCGGCGCCCTTGCTTTCATTCTGTACACCGGCAGTGGTCTGAAGAACTGAGGTGAAGTTGGTCCCTTTCGGGATCTCCTCGAAACGCTTTGCGGTGATGTTGTCCTGGACGCGGCTGGACGTCGGGTCGATCGCAGCCACGTCTCCGCTTACAGTTACAGTAGCGGTCGCGCCCGCGGCAGCTAGAGAAAAATTGATCGGCGTCGCTTCTCCAAGCGAGACCGTTGCCTTCGTATCACCACTCGCCGCGAATCCGCTCGCTTCTGCGGTGATGGTGTAAGTGCCCGGCGGAACCGCCAGAACCCGGAAATATCCGGAATCGTTCGTCTGGACTGTCCGGCTGAACGCGTTGCCCCTGATTGTGACCGTGGCGTTCGGTATGACAGCGCCCGTTTGATCGCTTACGGTTCCATCAAGGGAACCTTTGGTCTCCTGGGCGAAGCTTACCGAGGCCAGACCTGAGATCAAGATCGCGGCCAGCCAGAGAAACTTCATTTTGTTGAACATATTTATTTGTACTCCTATGTAGGGCTTAGCCCCCTCTTTTTATGTCACCGCGTCACGGACCCGGAATTTGCTGGTCTCTCCGGGCCCGTTCAGCGATGTGCAGCAATGCGGAGTACAGGAATCGCAAGTTTGAATCCATAAAATCAGGCGATTTTATGGTGCGAGCTGCGGTTGAGTGATGAAACTATGAGGGGTAAGCGGTTTTGTGCGGCCGAGATTGACCGTGAATTTAGAAAGATTTTAGAAGGCAGGAGGGAGCATCGGCGTCCGAGGCGGTATGTTTATATTCCTTTGAGATTTTTTCTCGTTTTTCGTAAACAACGGCGTAGATTTCGGATAAATCGTTTGCGGCGTTCGAAGACGCCTCGGCGGCTACTTAACGCTCATCCAGTCCCTGCCGGTTCCGACCTCGACCACAAGCGGCACGTCGAGCCTGGCGGCGGATTCCATTTCAGCTACCAGCATTCTCTTTACGTCTTCTACTTCGGCTTCGGGTGCCTCGATCAGGAGTTCGTCGTGTACCTGCATGATGAGCCGGGCCGATGTCCCCGATTCCGTGAGCGCACGGTCCACCTTGATCATTGCGATCTTGACTATGTCCGACGCCGTACCCTGGATGGGCATGTTGATGGCCTCGCGTTCTGCCCTTGTGCGGATACTGAAATTGCGGTCCTTTATCGCGGGAAGGTACCTGCGTCTGCCAAAGATGGTCGAAACGTAACCCTGCTCACGGGCTGTTTCCGGCGTCTCGTCCATGTATTTCTTTATGCCTTTGTAGGTGTTGTAGTAATCGTCGATCACCTTTCGCGCTTCCGCTTTCGAGATGCCGACCCGCTGGGAAAGACCGAACGCTTCCACGGCGTAAGCGATCCCGAAGTTCACGATCTTCGCAAGCCTGCGCTTTTCTTTGAGTTCTTCGTCGGTTTTGGCTCCAAATATCAGCCTTGCGGTCTTTGCGTGAACGTCTTCCTCGTTCCTGAAAGCCTCAAGCATCACTTCATCCTGGGTGATGTGGGCCAGGATGCGGAGCTCAAGCTGGCTGTAGTCGGCGGAGATCAATCGGCATCCTTTGTCCGCGACGAACGCCTTTCGAATTTGCCTGCCTAGTTCGGTCCGGATCGGGATGTTCTGGAGATTAGGATCAGTCGAACTTAGCCTTCCGGTAGCGGCAACGGTCTGATTCAATTTTCCGTGTATACGTCCGTCAGGCGCGATCATTGTTGGAAGGGAGTCGGCATAGGTCGATTTCAGCTTGTCCAGCTCCCTGTATTCGATAATATGCGTGGCGATCTCGTAATTCTCGGCGATCTCCTGCAGGGCGTCCTTGCTAGTCGAGATCTGGCCTGTGGGAGTCTTGTATTTCGTCTCGATGTTCAGCTCCTGCAGAATTTCGGCTACCTGTTTGGGGGAATTGATATTGAACTCGCGGCCTGCGATCTCAAATATCAGGGAGCTCATTTTCTCAAGTTCGCCCGCAAGGTGCGCTGAGGATTCCTCAAGCACTTTGACATCGACCTTCATCCCGGTCATTTCGATCTTATAAAGAATAGGGATCAGCGGCAGTTCGATGTCCCTGTAGACTTTCTCAAGTTCGTCCTTATCTATTTCCGCGGCGAGCTTCGGAGCCAGCTGGAAGACAAAATCCGCACGTTCAGCCGTCCGGTAGTGATCCTCTTTCCAGTCCTCAGGAACTTCAGGCAGGATCTCCTGTTCAAGGGTCTGCCTGGCAAGCACAGGGAGTTCGTAATGTCTGCGGCCTGAATCGATCAGGTACGCTGCGATCATCTCGTCTTCCGAAATATTTTTTGGCGAGATCCCGGACTTTGTCAGAGCCGCCAGATTTCGCTTGAAGTCGTATGTGCTCTTCTTGAGGTATTTGTTTTCGAGCATGTCGCGCAGTGCTGCTTCCCCGGCATCTCGGCCCTCGGCGAAGTTCTCAAGGTCGACATAGAAGGCAACGCCGCGCCTTGTAGAAACCGCGACTCCCAAAGGACTCTTCATATCGAACGACCCTGCATTCTCAGGCGAATTTGAGCCGTTGATCTCGAAGCTCCAGGACTCAGCCTCGAAGAGTTTGCGAACAAGGGCGTCCAGTCCATTAAGATCTGAGATGAGCTCGTATTGCCGCCCCTCGATCTCATCCTCGTCTTCATCTTCCAGGCCGGCGAAAAGAGGCGCGCTGTCGGCGAATTCACGGGTTAGAGTGTTGAACTCCAGTTCCCGGAACAGTTCGTATGCCTTTGTGCGGTTCGGCTTGCGCGCTTTCAGTTCCTTTAGATCGAGATCGATAGGGACTTCGGTGTGAACGGTGGCGAGTTCGACAGACTGACGGATTATGTCCTGGTTGTTCTGAAGGCTCTCGCGGTAGGTCTTATGAGAGATCTTCTCTGCATTGGCCATCGCACCCTCGGCGGAACCGTACTCCTTGATCAGTTTGAGCGCTCCTTTCGCTCCGATCCCGGGCGCCCCCGGGATATTGTCGATCGAATCGCCCATCAAACCTAAATAGTCGATTATCTTGTTCGGCGGGAGCTCGAATTTCTTTTCCACCCATTCCTCGTCGCACCATTCTATCGGCGGCACCGGCACCTTTCTTCGAATGTTCTGTGAGTTCTGGCGCATGCAGACCACGTAGGGGTCCGTGACAAGCTGGCAAAGGTCCTTGTCGTTCGAGACGATCACCGCTTTCAATTTCTTCGCCGCGCACTCCTTCGCCAGCGTGCCGATAATGTCGTCCGCTTCGAACCCGGGCCGCTTAAGTATCGGGATATTGAAGGCCTCGCAAACCTTTTCTATGTAGGGGAGCTGCTGGGCGAGGTCTTCCGGCATCTCTTCGCGATTCGCCTTGTAGTCCGCAAACGAGTCGTGCCTGAACGTCGGTTCCGCGGTATCGAACACAGCCGCGATGTAATCCGGTTTCTCATCTTCTATCAGCTTTCTCAGCATGCTCGTGAATACGAAGACCGCCTGGGTCAGCTGGCCCTTGGAATTCCGCATCGGTTCCTGGCGGGAACCCATCGGGGCGAAGAACGCACGGAAGATGTGGGACATCGCGTCTATGAGGAACACACGTTCTGGATTGCTCATTTTTTACCTGTTCTTATTAACACACGGCGGTCACGCCTCAGGCGCGCTTCGGCCGATTCCGGACCTGTATGATTACCGTTGAATCATAGATAAACATATGGTCAGTTACAAGATTGGATAGTGCGTCGGACCTTGCTTTGGGAGCGTTTGACACCTAAAAACCCTTAAGCTATCCTACTCGTTCGTCTTTTTGGGACGGAGGGTTTTTTGAAAATTCGGGAGACGCGTTCCGCAAGGAATTTCCGGGCTCCCACGCGGCACTTGCTGCCGCCAAACGATGCGACCCGTTCGTCTAGGGGTCTAGGACACCGCCCTTTCACGGCGGCAACACGGGTTCGAATCCCGTACGGGTCGCCATTATTCAAAACTGAAATTCGAGAAATTCGCTTGCGTGCCGGGCGGATTTTTTATTTTTAAAGCCCCCTATTCGGATTGACTGCCATCACCAGTTTGCGAGCCTGCATCAAAGCGGGTTCCAAAAAGCGAGGCCTATGATGAGACTATACAAAATCCCGGTCATTCTTCTGATGATCTTCCTGGCGGTCGTTTCCGCTGAAGCTCAGTCGGGAACCCGGAATCAGGACACCGTGATGGTGCTTCCTTTCGAGAATGTTTCCAGCGCGGAGTTCAACTGGGTTGGAGAGAGCATCGCCGATTCGCTCTCGGACCTCCTCAAGGTGCCGGGCCTCGCCGTTATCTCTAATCAGGAACGAAAGATCATTCAACAAAGACTGAAGATGCCGACAAGTGTTCTACCTTCGCTTGCGGCGTCTCTTAAGCTTGCCCGCGAGGGCCGCGCGACCCTGCTCGTGTCAGGAGAGTACAGGGTGACACCGGCGCAGGATGACGTGGCGGCAAGCATCACTATCAATGCAAAGATCATAAGCGTTGATGAGGGAAGATTTCTGAGTGAGGAATTTCCGGATGGTTCCAGGAAGACACGGGAGATCGTGCTCCTCGACGCGCTTGGGAACCTTCAGTCAATTCAGGGCCAACTCGCGTACCAGGTTCTTTACCAGAGAGACAAGGCGCTTGAATATGCCCAGAATCACTTTATAGAACTTGCCACCAAGGTGCCGGCGAGGGCGTTTGAGGCATATATTAAAGGGCTTCTCACTCCAGCTTCCGATCCCGAGACACGAGCGAATTATTTCAAGAATGCTCTTCGGATCAACTCTGAGGAGGCCTCAGGCACCGTGTATTCAGAAGCGGCCGTCGAACTTGGCCATCTCTATCTGAACAGAAAGCAATACAGGGATTCGCTCGAATACTTTTCGCAGGTACCCGAAGACAGTCCGCTCTATCCGGAGGCGGCTTTCTACTCAGGTCTCGTGAACTGGCAGGAAAAGGATTACGAACAGGCTCTTGCGGTCCTTAGCCCTTTGGCAGACGACCTCAAACTGACAAGCGTTTACAATACTCTGGGATCGATCTCCGTAGAAGCCTCGCGTCGAGAAACCAAAGATCAGGCGAAGTCAGCGAAGTTTCTGGTGGAGGGTGTGGAGTACCTGGAGCGGGCGGCGAAATCCTCTGAGGACGAGGAAACGCCAAAGTTCAATTACGGACTCGCCTTGATGCTTCGCGAGGAGTATGTCCTGGCGGCGGATCAGTTGCGTTCAGTTCTAAAGACGAATGAAAACGACGGCGAGGCACAGTTCCTCTTGGCCAAGTGCCTTGAGAAGATCGCAGATACAGCGGCTTCTTCAGCGGATGATCAGGCAAGAAGGCTGCTGACAGCAGGGAACCGATACGCGAACCTGGAGAACGAATGGAAGCGCGGAAGCCTGGGCAGTTTCGATTTGAGAGTGAGGTGGCCTAGCAGAAGAGAATTCGTCAGCTTTGTCTTTATAAGGGATAAGGAACCCGCGAAAACCGGCGCGGCGCTTAACGAGACCGAGGCGCTGCTTGCGAAGGCTGAAGAACAGTTTAAGGCTGGCAGGGACGAGGCGGCCATGGAACTCCTCCGGCGAATTCTGGTTCAGGAACCTATGAGTGCCGAAAGCTATCTTCTGCTCGGGAAGATCCACTTGAGGCGAGGGGACACGGAGCAGGCGCTCAGCTCTTTCAAGACGGCCCTTTTTTGGAAGAACGCGCTGATCGAAGGACACATCTTTCTCAGCCGTATCTATTTGCAGAAGGGTGATTGCCTTCAGGCAAAGAACTATTCGCGATCAGCATTGGAGATCGATCCTGATGATCCGGAGGCGATCGGGCTTGAACGGCAAGTCGAAAGATGTTCCCGATAATGCCCCATATAGTGTAGTCGGCGGTCGGCAAGTGTTACGCCCGGCGAGGATGATCCGGCAACGGTGACTTCCCGCCGGGCTTCTACTTGCCCGTGAGCGGCTCGCACCGCGGAGAAAGAACACGGTTCCAGATCCCTCTGATGATCTGTGGCACGCTAGGTGCAATAGCTAACCCCGGCTAGCTTGATCAATAAGATCGAGACCCCGCCGCCATCACTTCTCCGAGCGTGGTTTGCCACTGCGCTTGACCACCTTCCGAGCGTTCCTTCAGTTGTCCTTCCGAATATGAGCCCGGCCCCAAAAGCCGGGCTCTCCTCCTTTTAAACACTTATTACGGAAAATGTTACGGTTGCATAGCAAACATCGATCAATGTGATTGGTTGGGTGCAGACGCTGGCATCCATACTGAGAGTCAAAGATCAATGAACGGCTTGGTTTTCCTGCTTCTGACAAAAAGTGGCACGAACCTGATGACAATTTTTGAGTTTATCACTCAAATTGACAGGTCAAACAGACCCTACCGGTCACTTTGGAAGAATACCGTTCAAGTTCTTTTTGCTAGAATGACAAAATGTCTTTCTTCGAAAAGTTCAGATCCGGATTGCCGGGCGGAATCCCGCTGTTACTCGCACTGGTGTCGGCGCTGATTCTGACCGCGGCGTTTCCTGATCTCGGCTATTCGATCTTGTCGTGGATCGCAATGATCCCTTTGCTAGCTGCCATTGACATCGAACACCGCTCAAGAACGGCACCGTTCATCCTTGCCTGGCTTTCCGGAACTGTCTTCTTCTTTATGTCCTGCTGGTGGCTTACGTTTGCTCCGACCACATATGCGGGCTTTCCGGTTGTGCCGACGTACCTGCTCTTGCTGGCGGCCTCGGCCGCCGCCGGGATCTTCCCTGCCTTTTTCGGGCTTGTGTACGGGTTGATGAGAAACAGGCTTGGCAGATCTGCGATACTCGCTTCCCCGTTCGTTTGGGAAGCATTTGAGTTTCTGCGTTACTGGCTCACGGGCAACAACTGGAACGCGCTTGCATATTCGCAGGCTTTCGAGCCGGCTCTTATCCAGAATGCCTCGATCGGCGGCATCTACCTGACTGGCTTTACTGTTTTTCTTTTGAGTTCGCTGGTGTACCTCATCATATCGGTCTTGCGTTCCAGGGCAGAAATTCGGGAACCCCTTCGGCTCGGCAGTATGGTTCAGGCGGTGACGCTGGCGTTCATTACGGCCGCGCTGATGTTCCTTCCCTCGTTCTTGCCGGGACGTGAAACAACCGGAAAGGTGACCGCGGATATCATCGCTGTTCAGCCGAACGTGCCTATGAGCGGGCTGGGGTTTGAGAGTTGGCGTGATCTGCGGACAGAGCAGGCGAGGCTTGCGGAAGCGGGGCTCCGTGCCCGGACCGACAAGAATCGACCCTCGCTGGTGGTTCTTCCTGAATCCCCTATGAATTACCAATACGGATCCGATCCCGAGTTCCGACAGTTCATCGAAGGATTTGCAAAGCGACAAAACACGTCGGTCCTCTTTAATTCAGCGGAACCCGATCGTTCGAGGGAAAGCGGATTCTTCAATTCCGCTGTTATGGTCAGCGCGTCAGGTACGAAGGCGGCACAGTACGACAAGATCCACCTGCTTCCGTTCGGCGAATTCGTTCCGCTTCCAGAGTTTGCCCAGGATCTGATCCCGCCGATGGTCGGTCGGTTCTCGCCGGGCTCCGAATATGACCTGCTTGATGTCGGCGGCGCGAAGGCAGGGGTTATGATCTGCTTCGAATCGCATTTTCCTTCTTTGTCGGGAGAGTACGCGAGGAGAGGCGCCGGTTTTCTCATTGAAATGACCAACGACGGTTATCTGGGGAACACTCCCGTGTTGAGACAGCATCTCGCGAATGCCGTATTCAGAGCGGTTGAAACGGGCCTGCCGCTGATGAGGGTGACGAACGTCGGGATCACGGCCAAGATCGACGGACGCGGAAATATCCATGACGAACAGAAACCGTATGTGGAAGCTGTGAGAACCTGGGAAGTTGAACCAAAGGCCGGCGGATTGACCTTTTACAGCATTGCGGGCGACTGGTTCGCCGTTCTTTGCTGCTTCGTTACCGGGGCGCTTCTCTTTGTTTCGGTACGCCGCAGGGCTGGTTAGCCGGCGATTTTCCGGTTCGATCGGGATCGCGCCGCTTCTGCGACTGCAACGCCGGTTGATTTGATATAGAATGACTGCTTTCGTGACTGACAGTGTGGAAGCTATGGAACTTAACGAAATTCAGCCTAAATTCGAAGAAATTAAGAGCAAGGTCTCCCAGCTCGGGAGGTTTCTTTGACGCACCCGCCAAAGAGAAGGAACTGAAGGATCTTGAGCAGAAGATCGCCCAGCCGGATTTCTGGAATGACCAGGAAAAAGCCCAAAAGATAGTTCAAAAACGCAGCCGGATCGAAAAATCCCTTGAAAGGCAATCAAATTTCGAGACCCAGCTCTCGGATGCCGAGGTGTTGACGGAGTTCGCCGACACGGATCCCGCTTCAATGAAGGAACTTGTGGAACTGATCTTCACCCTGGAGAACGAGGTCGATGAGGCGGAGACCGAGACGCTTCTTTCGGGTGAAAGCGATCCGAACAATGCCATTTGTTCGATACAGGCGGGAGCCGGCGGCACGGACGCCCAGGATTGGGCGCAGATGCTGATGCGGATGTATTTCCGTTGGGCTGAGCGAAAGGGATTCAAGGTTGAACTCCTCGACGAGCAGTCGGGCAGTGAAGCCGGCATCAAATCCGCGACCTTCCGAGTCGAAGGAGATTACGCTTACGGGCTTCTTGCGGGAGAGGCCGGCGTTCACCGCCTCGTGCGAATCTCACCGTTCAACTCGGGCGGC
>JAHEEZ010000229.1 GCA_024640445.1 Acidobacteriota bacterium
TGCGGTCAAAATGAATGCGCGAATCATCTGTGGGTCTCCCAGGATCTTCTTTTTCCGACCCGTAAACGGGTCGGCTAAACAGTAAACGGTCGGCTAAACAGTAAACGGGTCGGCTAAACAGTAAACGGGTCGGCTAAACAGTAAACGGGTCGGCTAAACAGTAAACAGGCCGGCTAATTTGCAAACTGTTCGGCTAATTTGCAAACTGTTCGGCAATTGGTCAATGGTCACTGTTCCGTCGGCTGCGAAAAATGGATCAGGACACCGCTCGGGTCCCAGCAATAGGTGATCAGCGCGCCCCAGGGCTCTTCTTTCGGAGGCTTCACACGGATGTTGTCGAACTTGTCCTGAACTATCAGGTCGTTGATGTGCCGCCACCATCCCGCGGCGTCCTCGACTTCGATCGAGATCATAAAGTTCTCGGCCCATTCCTTCACGTAATAGTTCTGCAGCCAGATCCGGACTCTTCCGATCTGCATTTCCGCAAGCCTGTCCTCATGCTGCCAGTTCTTCTTGAACCCGAGCGCTTTGTAGAAACGGATCGACTCATCGAAATCCTTCGCAGGTACGAAGACGCGCAGTTTCTTAACTTTCAAACTCATAATGTTATGCTTCGTTATAACTCAAGCCTCATTATCGGCCTTGTTTCCGAACGGCGCACGACCTCTTTGAAGCCCGCGCTTCTGAAGATCTCGGGGACTCCGTGCCATGCGAACGCCGCCGGATACTTCTTCCCTTCTTTTGGTTCGACAGGATAACCCTCAAGTATCTTCGCCCCGCGTCGGCGCGCTTCTTTTACCGCCGCTGCCAGCAGAGAACTCGCCACTCCCTTGCCCCTGTATTCCCGGTCTATGAAGAAACACGACACCGACCATACTTCCTGTTCGTCTACGGGCTTGAGTATCCTTGAGTTTTCAAGCCGGATGTATTCATCGCGCGGAGCGAAGGAACACCAGCCGATAGGAGCCGGGCCATCGAAAGCGATGATGCCCGGACTATTTCCCTTCTCCACGATTTTCCTCATCAGCTTCTTGTTGTCCGGGCTCTTGTTCGCGTCGAATTCCTTTCGGGGGATTCGCCAGAACATGCACCAGCATCCGGCGCATGCTCCTTTCTCGCCGAACAACACTTCGAACGCGTTCCAGGTATCCATGCTGAGAACTTTGAATTTCAGATCCATAGGTCACAAGTTGGGATCGATGAACTTCCGTACCCCTTCGAAAGTGTCGTGCCACCCCTCTTCACATGCTTTGTAAAACTCATCCGCGATCTTGTCTACAGGAAATTCCGTCTGGATAACGCGCAGAACCGAGCTATTGTCGTCTATCCGGTCTACCTCAAATCTCGCTTTTAGATCAAGTTCAAACGGCGGAGACTCGAACTTTGTCACATAACGCGCCTCGTCCAGTTCTATGTACTTCAGATATTTGTACGCTGTGATCCGGTGCCGGCAATTCGATCTCGTGAACATGACTCCGTGTTTCTTGCTTCATGATTGCGATAGCTTCTTCTTTATCGACGCGGGTAGTTTCTTAAACACAAGTTCGTACGAGTTCTTTACAAGGGCAACAAGCTCCTGATCTGCGAGCACGTCCAGATTCTCCAGCGCGATCCAGTGATACCGGGCGACGTAGGGTGCGGGTATCACACCCGGCCGCTCCAGCATTTCTGCAAACTTTTCCCGCGTACACTTTATGGACAATGCCGTCTGCCCGGTTTCGAGGTTGGCAACCGCGAACATCTTCTCGCCCACGCAAAACGCAAGGTCGTGTTCCCATTTGACGTCCTCGGTCGCGCCGGGAAGAGAGAGGCAAAGGGCTCGCAGTTCTTCGATGTTCATCTTAAAAAAGGAAGCAGGAAAAGATGAAAATCAGAAAGTCGAAAAGCTTTGGCCGGCGGCCGCTTCAAGGTGGGTTGATCAACCCGCAACACTCTTCTTGGTCTCTTCCATTTTTGCCTCATCCCGTCCGTCTGCCGAAAACTCCTATGGGGCGTATTGTGCTACAATCCGCGGTATTTCCAAAGAAATCGGTGAGTGCAATTATGAAATATACTTGTGAGATCGACATAGACAAGCCGGTCGATGAGGTGGTCGCCCTGTTCGACAATCCCGACAACATGAGCGAATGGATGGATGGACTCTTGAGCTTTGAGCCTGTCAGCGGCACGCCGGGCCAGCCGGGAGCAAGATCGAAACTCCGGTTCAAAATGGGGAATCGCGAGATCGAGATGCTCGAGACCATCACCGTACGCAACCTTCCAGCGGAGTTCAGCGGCACTTACGATGCTCCGGGTGTTCATAACACGGTCAAGAATTCGTTTAGATCGACGGTCGACGGCGGAACCCGCTGGATCACACATAACCAGTTCCAGTTCACTTCCCTGATGATGAAGCTGATGGGCTTCTTCAGGCCGGGTGCGTTCAGGAAAGAGTCGATGAAACATTTGGTGGCATTCAAGGCATTTGCCGAGTCTCAGGAAAGCCCGGATGAGGAGGAATAATGGGTGTAAGCCACATACCGAAAGGGTTCAGCAGCGTAACCCCGTATTTCATAGTCGATGACGGCGATGAGTTCGCATCGTTCCTGAAGGGCGCGTTCGGCGCGGAGGTGATAGACGAACATAAAGAAGAGGGAGTACTTCGCCACGGGGCCTACAGGATCTTCGGTTCCATGATCGAGGCGAGCGAAGGGAATGAGAACTATCCCGCTCAGCCGATGATGATGCACGTTTACGTTCCCGATTGTGGCACAGTGTACGAAAGCGCGATCGCCGCGGGCGCAACCTCGATCAGCGAGGTGGCTGATATGCCGTACGGGGAACGCTCGGGCGGCGTGACGGACCCTTGCGGAAACAAGTGGTACATCTCGACACAGTTGGTCGATATGTACCCGGGCATTGACCGGTAAGTGATGTCCGGGTGATGACGGGACCTCCCGCCTTCGCCGCGGCCGGTAACGTGGCTTCAACACGCGCAGTAGAGCGTGAACAGGAGTCAGCCGAGGTCACATGACACGACTGGAAGGAGGTGGCAATGCAAATAAAACTGTGGTCATTTAGCGTGCTGAATCGAATTGCACTCGAATCCGTTGTAATACTGTGCGTTGGGACCTTTGCCTCGGCGCAGATCATACCGGGCGAAGCAACTGACTCCGGGCTCGGGGGTTCGAATTCCGTGCAGGGAATCGTGCTCGGTCCGAACGGAGACAGGGTCAGCAGGCGAATCCGAGTCCGGTTGATCACGGAGACCCGCGGCGGTCGGACTACCATGACGGACGACACGGGTAATTTCTCTTTCCAGGGTCTCACGGGCGGCGGCTATTCGATCGTGATAGACAAGGAAAAGGAGTTTGAGCCGTTCACCACCTCCTTCGATATCTTTCAACTTCGAGGCTCGCCCCCTCAAACCTACATGCTGAACATTCGCCTGGTGATGAAGAAAGTAGACATTCCGAAACTTGCCGTCGTTGATGCGGCCCTGGCGGGTGTGCCGGATAAGGCGCTTGCGTATTTCAGGAAGGCAAAGGAGTTATCAGCAAAGCAGGACTACGGGAGATCGGTGGAGCAAATGAAGCTGGCCATCGAGGAGTATCCAGGGTTTTCGATCGCTCAAAACGATCTCGGGGTCCTTTACCTGCGCCTCGGCGAAGCCGGAAACGCGGAACAGGCGTTCCGGGCCGCCCTCGATATCGATCCCGGATCTCTCGATGCCCTTACGAACCTTGGGATCGTACTTGTCCGGAAAGAGAGTTACGCGGACGCGGTGCCTGTGCTGAGAAAGGTCGTGGAGAAGGACGGGCAGTCTGCGGTCGGACACTATTTTCTGGGCCAGGCGCTCGCGAATCTGGGGAAATTTGATGAAGCGGCAAAGGAGTTGGTGTTCTCTCTTGAGCTCGGAGGTGATCGAATGAACGAGGCGCACAGGATACTGGCGATCATCTACAGTTCCAGGAACGAGAAGGGGCTGGCGGCGGCAGAGTTGGAGACCTACTTGCGCATAAACCCGAAGGTCGCGGATTCCGCGCAGTTGAGGCAGGTGATACTGAAACTGAAAGGCGAGAACCCCTGAGCAGGATTCCCGCCGAAAACTTAAATACAGGACCGGATCTAAAGGACACTTCTTTGCCCAATTTCGATCAACCGGTCAAATTCAGTTCTTCTTATCCTTGTCCTTGTCTTCATCGTCCCATTTCCTTTCCACACCCTTCAGGTGCTTGTCGAACCAGCCGATGAAACGCTGGAAGCGGTCCTTCTGGAACGTGGGTTTGCGGATTCCGTGATGCTCTCCGGGATAGACGACCAGCTGAGTGTCGCGGCCCAGCCGCTTCATCGCCTGGTACATCTGCTCCGAGTTCAGGATCGGCACATTCCAGTCATCTGATCCGCCTATCCACAGCGTCGGCGTCGTAATCTTCGCTACGTCGTTGAAAGGCGAGAGCCTCTCCCACGCCGCGGCGTTCTCCCACGGAAGCCCAAGCTCGACCTCCCACCACATCTGGTAATGGTCGTGGCCGTAGTTAGCGCGGAACAGCGCCTCGCTCGCTCCGGAAACAGCCGCCTTAAAACGAGTCGATTTCGTGATCATATAGTTCGTCAGGATCCCTCCATACGACCATCCGCCCACACCGAGCCTCTCGGGATCCGCATAACCCCGCGCGATCACATAATCGATGCCCGCCATCTCATCCTCAAAATCCGGGACGCCCCAGTTGGCGAAAAGCGCGTAGGAGAATGCCTGCCCATAACCCGAAGAGCCGCGCGGATTTGCCTGAAGCACAAGGTATCCTTCCGCCGCCCAAAGCTGGGCCTGGTAATTAAAGCTGTAATCGTATTGCGAGACCGGGCCGCCGTGCGGGTTAAGGATCATCGGGTACTTCATCGACGGATTGAAGCCGATCGGTTTGTAGAGGAATGCCTCGATCTCCGTTCCATCCTTGCTCTTGAAGCGGATCTCTTCGGGCTGGGAAAGCTCTATCTTGTCCATCAGCTCTTTGTTAGCCGAAGTGACGCGCTTCAACTGGCCGCCGGAAAAAGTATAGAGGTCTCCCGGTACATCAGGAGTGCTGATCTGAACTGCGACCGTTCCTCCGCCTACCTCGAAGCCTTCCACGATGTTCGATCCCTTCACGTGCCGCGTTACATTGCCGCCGGCCGCCGGTATCGACGCGAGCTGCTGTTCGCCGCTGTCCTCAAGAATGAACCAGATCGCCGAACCGTCCTCCGAGAACTTCGGCGAGCGCACGTTTCGGTCGACCGATTCGGTCAGAACCTTTGGCGCGCCGCCGGTCGCGGAAACGGTCGCGAGATGCTCGGTCGCGTACCACAGCACCTTCAAAGGCGCCGTCACGGTCGTATATGCGATGGACTTTCCGTCAGGACTCCACGCGGGATTCGCATCCTCACGCGGGTTCGTAGTGACCTGCAGAAGCGTCGCGCCTTTGTCCGTATTGTCGGCGGAAACTATCCAAATGTCTGTGTTCGGATTGCCATCAGGTTCCTTGGTGCGGTTGCTGACAAAAGCTACCGACCTGCCGTCCGGGCTCCAGGCGGGAT
>JAHEEZ010000230.1 GCA_024640445.1 Acidobacteriota bacterium
AGCACTATTCGCTTTCCCGCCCGCCTCTCGACGGCAACCCTTGCCACGAGGCGGTTGCGCTCCAGCACGGGCGCCTGTTCGACCGGTATGTGTTCCGCTCTCATCATCTCAAGAAGGATTCGCCGCCGAACCTGTTGGGGGCGCTTCCGCGATCAGCCTTTCTACTTCCCTGACCGATGCCGTCGCCGTTCCCCGCTTCATTACAACCACCGCGCCGGCGTAGTTGGCCAGACGCGCGGCATTCTCAAAGCCGAGTCCCGAAGCGATGCCGAGCGTGTATGCGGCGATCACGGTATCGCCGGCACCGGTCACGTCAACCGGCTCAGTCGAACCCACGACCGCGATCGAAAGCGGGTCCCGCTCTTTTTCGATCAGGAGCATGCCCTTGTTTCCGCGCGTGACCAGCAGCGCCTCCAGCCCCATCCGCTCACGCAGGCCTTCGCAATCCTCTTCGGAAAAACCGCTCCCCAGGATCTGCTCGACCTCTTCCTGGTTCGGAGTCGCTGAGGTGGCGTCTTTGAATTCTGCAAGCCTTGTCCGCGAGTCAACGACCAAAGGGATCCCGAATCGGCCGGCCGCCTCCGAGCAGCATCGCGCCACTGCCGGAGTCGCGGTCCCGTACGAATAATCCGAGAGTATTATTGCGTCCGCCGATCTCGCGGCATCGCGGATGGAGTCTAGGATCTGGGCTTCTGCCGGGCCCTCGAGATCTGGGCTCCCTTCGTAGTCGATCCTTATCAGCTGCTGGCGCGGCGCGTAATGATGTCCTGCAAGAACCCTTATCTTTGTGGTCGTTTCCCTTCCCTCGACGCCCAGAAGACGGTCGGTCTGGACACCCGCACTTTCGAGCGCCTCTGCAAGGCGTTTCCCGTTCGCGTCCTTTCCGGTTACACCGATCAGAACCGCCTCGCCGCCAAGCGAGGCTACGTTCGCCGCCGCGTTCGCGGCTCCACCCGGAAGAGTTTCGGTTTCATCGTGCCGCAAAATGAAAACAGGCGCCTCCCTTGAGACGCGCCCGATAGTTCCGCGCAGAAACTGATCCGCGACCGGATCGCCTACAACGACGATTCGTTTCCCGGCAAACCCTTTTCTCAATGTTTCGTCGAACGCTTCCATCACGATAATTGCGAATGTTACAGGAAGTTCCGGCAAAGAAAAAGGTTGGAGTCCGCGTTCGGCCTCCAACCCTTCAATTCATATCTGCCAACTTCTAGTGCGTGTCGTAGCTCGCAACCGGGAAGTCGTTCGGCGAACCCCATTGAACCACGCTCAGGCCGCTGTCGGAACTGCGAAGGACATAGAATGTACCGTCGCTGTCACGCCATACGCCGACATCCGTCTTTCCGTCGCCGTCATAGTCGTTCTGGACGTTCAGGTCCGTTCCGGTGTTACCGAAGCTGACTGACTGCACTCCACTGTCCGAACTTCGCAGTATGTACCACACAAGGTTGTCCTGCGCTGTGGCGCCTTCACGAACTACCGCAAAGTCCGTCTTCCCGTCGCCATCGTAATCTCCAGGAACGACCAGGTCGTTGCTGATGCCCCAGGGTACAACAGAAAGCCCGGCATCGCTGCTGCGCCATGCGTAGAACGTCGCCTGACTAGTGGGAGTAGCGCCCGGACGCTGTACTGCGAAATCGAATGTTCCGTCACCATCATAATCACCCGGCGCCGTGAAATCGGTCGAGAGGCCAAACTGAAAGGCTATAAGGCCCTGGTCGCTGCTCTTAAACACGTACCATGTCATTTGGCCGTTCGAGCGGCGTACGACTGCCTGGTCGGTCTTGCCGTCCCCGTCAAAGTCGCGGGCTACCGGCTCGTCGCCGGTGATACCGAACTGGATTGCGTTGAAAGAACCGTCAGAACTGTTCAGCCAGTACCACACCCCGTCGGAATCTCGCCATACCGCAATGTCTCCCTTGCCGTCGCCGTCATAGTCGCCGGGCGCCATGTAATCCGAATTAGCAAGTCCGAACTGCTGAAACACGAAGCCACCGTCATTAAGGACATACCAGACATTGTTGCTCGGCCTGAAAACCATGTAGTCAGCCTTGTCGTTGCCGTCAAGATCGATGGCGTCTCTTAGTTTCGCCTGACCAAAGGCAGACGAAAAGGGGAGCGCCAGACAAGCCGAAAGCACGGATAGCTTGAGAAAATTTGAAAGAAACTTATTCATTTATTGTTTTCCTGGATTCTTACAAAATCGAACGGGGCCTTCCAACGAACCGCATTTTGCAGAATTTCAAATATAATCATTTTCGAACGACCTTTGCAAGAAATTGTTCGTGATTGTCAGGATCGTTCCCGCCGCCTTCGGCTCGATATTTGTCGAGAATGGCGATTTAGACGCAGACACTTTCACAAAAGTTGGAAAACGCTCCAATTACAATCAATTACAAGTCCTCCAGATACGTTCAATTATTGTTCCCCCGTGATTGAACAACGGCGACCTCCTGCCCGGCGATCGTTATCGAGCCCGAACGCGTTATTGTGGGATTCAGGGTCACCCGGAACCGCACCTCGCCGGGACCGCGAAGGTCCCTCTCCGACATAGGAATTATCCACCTGTCCCCGCTTCTAACCGAAAACCCGCAATTTGCCGGCGCGCTTACACTTACAGTGAAGAAACCGCCCTTCGTCGGTGCCGTAATGGATTTGTCAGAAAGTGAATAAGTGCAGACAGTTTGATTCGCCAGCGCGGCTGAAACGTTCAGGCGGCCACCCGAACCGACAAGGCCCGACCAACCAGCCAGCGTATCGACAGAATTCATTAGCGTCGCCTTCAGCGAAAGATTTGTAAGCGAAGGGTTGTGCGAAGAAAGAAGAGCCGCAGCCCCTGAAACGTGAGGAGCCGCCATCGAGGTCCCGCTCTTGGTTCCGTACAAACCGGATGTCATCACGGTACTGAGTATTGAAGAGCCCGGTGCGGCAAGATCGACACTCAACGGACCATAGTTCGAGAATCCGGACCGGGCGTCGGTCGAGGTCGAAGATGCCACCGTTATTATGCCTGGAAGGTCATAGCTCCCCGGATACGAGGGATTCAGGTCGACGTTTGACGCGTCGTTCCCGGCGGAAAAGACGTTCAGCACCCCCGCGTTTGCCAGCGCTTCCAGCGCCTCCATTGTCGCCTGGTCATACCCGCAGGCCTCGTCGCAGCCTCCGTAGCTGTTGTTCGTGACGCGTATGTTCTCGCCGCGCCCGCGCATCATCCGTACGTAGTTGTAGGCGTTGATCAGCATCGCCGAGGTAGTGCCGAAACCTGTGGAGTCGTAGATCTTGACCGCCATCACGCGGACGTTCCAGTTCACTCCGACAACTCCGAGGCCATTGTTTCCCGCCGCACCTATGATCCCGGCCACGTGGGTACCGTGTCCGTACTCGTCGAGCGGGTCTGCGTCGCCGAAGAAGAAATCGTAGCCGTAGTGATCGTCGATGTATCCGTTCGCGTCGTCGTCGATACCGTTTCCCGGCGTTTCGCCTGAGTTGGTCCACATATTCGCGGCGAGGTCTTCATGTGTGTATTGAATCCCCGTGTCGATGACCGCGACGATGGTCGAACTGCTGCCGGTTTCGATGTCCCACGCCGCGGGAGCCGAGATCTTCGTCATCCCCCAAAGTTCGGAAAACCTGGTGTCGTCGGGGGTGACCTGCAGATGGTAGTAATAGTTCGGCTGTGCCGCCTCAACAAACGGAAACGAGGCGAATTGCGCTTCACCCATCCTTACCGTCGTTTTTTCGGGCAGTTTCATCCTCATCCAACCGGTGTCTCCAAGTTTCTCAAGCAGCTGCGAACCCGTACTCCTGGCGAGTTCGGTTAGCCTTGCCTGAGGTTCGCCGGCCTTCAGCTTGATAAGCAGTTCGCCCCCGGCAAATGTCTTTTGCGTTAACTGTGCATTCGCGATCACCGAAAGGGCGAGCATTGCGGCTATCGCAGCAACTAAAAAGGCCGACTTCGGCGCGGCATCACGATCACAGTGCTGTTTGATGTGGAAAAAAGACATCCTCGGAATCCCGTAACGGCAGATAAGAACTTTGACGGACAAAGCGGGCAAGGACATTGAGAGGAAATAAAATGGGGCGGCTAGAGGGATTCGAACCCTCGACATCTTGAACCACAATCAAGCGCTCTAACCACTGAACTATAGCCGCCGCAAACTTGTTGGCGCTCATCCGGAACCAAAGGCCCGAACGGCAAAAAAGCATTATAAATGCTGAGCCTGAAATAACAAACCTTAAAAAGTATGCTCCCGGCACGGCTCGAACGTGCGACCCTCGGTTTAGAAGACCGATGCTCTATCCTGCTGAGCTACGGGAGCATAAGGCAAAATAATAACACGCCCCAATTATCAAATTCCATCGATCAATGATCAATTGGCTGCGCTTCATGCGAACACCGCTCACAGTTTTCGGCTCCCGGCCATGAATGGGCGGGCTAAACAGTTCACTGCTTACCCCTTACCCCGGCGAGCATCGCATTTAAGACATCCTCGATCTCCATCTCGCTTGTGTCTATCACGAGCGCGTCGTCAGCTATCCTGAGCGGCGAGTCCTCGCGGGTCGAATCTCTCTCGTCACGGAGGTTGATCTCGCGGACCGTCTTTTCCAGGCTCACGGCCAACCCTTTACGCTCGTCTTCCTCGAACCTCCGCCGCGCCCTCGCTTCCGGTTTCGCAGTTAGAAAGAACTTGATGTCCGCATCGGGAAAAACAACGGTCCCGATGTCCCTCCCATCCAGCACTGCACCGTGCTCCGCAGACTTGCCCAGTATTCTTTGCCTTTCGACAAGAAAGCGGCGAACTCCGGAAACGATAGATATCACCGATGCCGTCTGGCCGACCTTTTCTCCGCGGATCGCCTCGGTCACATCCTCGCCGTTGAGTTCGACGTGCAGATGGCCGGGCTCGCCCGAAAGCCGAATCTCTGCGCGCTTTGCCGCCCTGGTCATCGCTTCCTCGTCCGAAGCATCGATCCCTTCTCTAATTGCCAGCAGCGCAACTGCCCGGTACATCGCACCAGTGTCCAGGTATAAGAGCCCGAGCCGCTTCGCCAGCATTTTTCCCAAAGTTGATTTTCCGGCTCCGGAGGGCCCGTCTATCGCTATTATCATTGTCTGTTCGTCTATATAGGTTTGGCTAATCGAGGATCTCTTCAAGGGAGTCTACGGTCTTCTCAATGTCTTTCGTGGAGACGTCGTAATGCGTCACCATACGGATCACGTCGCCGAATCCGATCGCGAGAATGCCCCTCGTGGCGAGCTCGGAAACGATCTCAGCTGCGCTCTTCCTGGCACCGGACACATCTATGATCACGATGTTTGTAACAACAGAGTCGGGATCGATCTTCACGCCCGGGAGCGACGCGGCGCCTTCCGCAAGCCTTCGAGCGTTGGCGTGATCCTCAATGAGTTTGGGAGGCGACTCTTCAAGCGCCACAAGCCCCGCCGCAGCCAGAATGCCGACCTGGCGCATTCCACCGCCAAGCCTCTTTCTCCACACCCGAGCCTCTTGTATAAAATCCCTGCTGCCAACCAGGATCGAACCGACCGG
>JAHEEZ010000231.1 GCA_024640445.1 Acidobacteriota bacterium
TACACGATGCTGGCCCACGGCGTTACCACCGGCGCTCTGTTCCTGCTTGTCGGATTCATTTATGAAAGAAGGCATACGCGGGAGATCAGCGAATACGGCGGACTTTCGAACGTGATGCCGATATACGCGACCGTCTTCGTGATCACCACGATGGCGTCGATCGGACTTCCCTTCCTTAACGGTTTCGTAGGAGAGTTCCTGATCATGATCGGGATGTGGTCATCGACCATCCTCTCCGGCAGTTGGAACCACATCGCGACGATGGCAGCCGGAACCGGTGTGATCTTTGCTGCCGTGTACCTCCTGTGGATGGTCCAGAGGGTTTTCTTCGGCAAGGTTACGAACGACAAGAACAAGTCGCTGAAGGACCTCAGCTTTCGCGAGATCGGCATAATGGTGCCGCTTCTCTTCCTGATGGTCTACATGGGTGTCTATCCGAAGCCGATCCTGGAGACTTCCAGGGCGAGCGTAGCGGCGATCCAGAAGATCGTGATCGGCGAGACCAAGGGCGGTTCGGTAACCGAACTCAATACCGACAGATAGATCGGAGCGGCTTTCGGGCCCTGGATGCCCGGCGCACTCCGAATTGCGAAAATGAACACGATTTTGCTAGCAGAACTCATAGATCCGAATATCAACGTCCCGGTGATACTGCCCGAAATGCTCCTGGCGTTGACGGGTATCATTGTGATGCTTTACGACAGCCTGCGACCGGGCAAGGAGCGGGTGACGGGCGTCATATCCCTCACAGGCCTGGCGCTTTCGGCTGTTGCTCTCTTCCTTCTTTGGACGTCAACCGGCAATCCTTCGAGTGCCTTTAACGGGATGATCGTCGTCGACAGCCTGAGGATGAGCTTTACGGTCGTCTTCCTGCTTGTCGCCGCGCTGACGATCCTGATCTCGACCGTCTGGGTGGAGAATGAGAAATTCGCGGCGGGCGAATACCATGTTCTTTTGCTGTTCGCGACCGTCGGGATGATGTTCATGGCGTCTGGGAATGATCTGGTGATCATATTCCTGGGGCTGGAGACTCTTTCAATCGCAACCTATGTAATGGCTGGATTGAGGAGGCGGGACCTTCGCTCGAATGAAGCGGCGATGAAGTACTTCATTCTCGGCTCTTACGCTTCGGGCTTCCTACTTTATGGAATGGCGCTGGTATACGGCGCGGTCGGTTCCACTAACATCACTGAGATCGCACTCAAGTCGGGCAATGCTTCTTATCCCGCGCTTCTTCTGATCGGCGCCGCGATGCTGATCGTCGGCTTCGGTTTCAAAGTCGCAACAGTGCCGTTCCACGTCTGGACCCCGGATGTTTACGAGGGAGCTCCAACGCCGATAACCGGATTCATGGCGGCCGGTCCGAAAGCTGCCGGATTCGCGTCGTTCATTCGGGTCTTTGTGATCGGATTTCCGTTGATCGCGGGTGTCCAGGCTTCGCAGTATCTTCATGACTCGTGGGTGACCGCTTTGTCGGTGATGGCGATCCTGACGATGACGGTCGGAAACGTGGCGGCCATAGTCCAGAACAACGTCAAGCGCATGCTGGCGTATTCTTCGATCGCGCACGCCGGTTACGCACTTGTGGGGTTCATAGGCGCGGGAGTCGCGGCAAGTTCCGCTTCAAGGGACAAGGCCATAGCGGCAGTGGCCTTCTATATGCTCACCTACGCGGTGACGAACCTGGGCGCGTTCGCGATAGTCACGCTGGTGGCGAGAAAGAACGACCGTAGAACGGATTTCGAAGACTACAACGGAATAGGGTTCCGCTCTCCGGTGCTGGCGTTCTCGCTCTCGCTGTTCATGCTTTCGTTGCTCGGACTGCCATTAACTGCAGGTTTCATTGGAAAGGTGCTTGTGTTCAAACCGGCGCTTGAGGCCGGGACGTCGCTAATGGTGATCCTGGTTGTGGTTGCGGTCATTAACACCGCGATCTCAGCCTATTACTATCTGAGGCTGATCGTCGTGATGTTCTTCCGCGAAAGGACTGAAGAATGGAAGGAGCCCCGTATGCCAACCGCGCTCGCGGCGGTCCTGGCGATTACGATCATAGGTGTTTTCTACTTTGGAATCTTCGGCAACAACGTGATCGAGGTATTCTCGAAATATCCGATCAGCGTCCAGGCCAGGTGACAAGTTCATCAGCATAGTATCTTGGAAAGGCGGTCTTTGACCGCCGATCTTTTTTTGGGAGGATCTGCTCCGCAATGGAACGGGACGCGAAAAGCCGGTATACCGAAGTGGAAATTGAAGGATGGAACCGCAGGTCCGCCTACCGCTTCTTCCGGGAATTCGAGGATCCCTTCTTCAATATGACCGCGCAGTTGGACGTCACGGCCCTCGACCGCCTCTGCAGGGAGGAAGGCCTTTCGTTCTCGATCTCGGCGCTCTATTTTTCCCAACTGACTGCAAATTCGATCGACGAATTCAGAATACGGCTTCTGGACGGGCGGCCTGTGAAGTACGATCTGGTGGAGGCTACGCAGACCATCCTTCTGGAGAATGAGAGCTTCGGGTTCTGTTATTTTCCCTGGAAGGAGCGCCTTCGCGAATTCAATAGCGAAGGCAGACGAATGGTCGAAGAGTACAGGCGTCTGGCGACCTTCGACGTCGAGAACGACCGCATCGATCTCATTTATTACTCCGTCATCCCCTGGGTTTCGTTCACGAGCTTCAAACACGCCAGCCGTTTTGACCGCACGCAGACCGTCCCAAGGATCGTGTTCGGGAAGAAGTTCGAGAATTCAGGGATGGTGTGTATTCCGGTCTCGGTGGAAGCGAATCACGCAGTGATGGACGGATTGCACGTCGGTCGATACTTTGAGAGATTGCAGGAAAATTTCGATTGCTGCTCCGATTTTTTGGAAATGGGTAGAGAGGCATGACTGTCGCGGAGGAAATCGCAGCTTCGATGGGCCTCGAGTGGCTCCCGACCATCTACTCCGAAAAGGTGCGGACTCTGCGGACGCGTTCGTATGAGTTTGACGTTCCTCAGAAGGAGAACATGGCTTCGATCCAGCACACACTGCTGGGTATTGAACTCAAGGTCGGCCGGATGCGTATGACGTGTCCGGATCTCTCCACCGCGCGCTACTTGCGCGTATTCGCCAGGCTGGGCTGCAAAGAAGTTGCCGTGCCTTATGACATCTCACTTATCCCAGGGCTTGCCGACGAACTCGAGTCTTCCTGGCAGAGGACAGTACTTCTTGTGACGGACAGGGCCAATGACAGATCGCAGGCTGCATCGTCGAAGATGCGTTCACTGGTAGTCAAAGCCATACGCGAAGAGGTCGCCCGGATCGGGGCGGGTGAAAAAATGCCGCTATTCAACACGCGAACGCGGCAGCGGGATTGAAGAGGGCGTTGTTTCGCCGGTATTGAGTCTCCTCCGGCATTGTTTTACAGGTTCCTGAAGTAGTAATATAGGTCTCAGCATATGTTCGACTCGCCACCAGTTTTGCATAACACGCTTTCACTCCCTTTTCCATACAATCAGCAAACCTTTTGCCGGTATGAACCGATCGAGAAGAAGATCGAACACGCAAAGGTCCTGATCGTAAACGATCTCCTGCGCTATGAATCGGACCTTTCGGAACTTGCGAAGGAGGAATGGGGAGCGGAGGTCCCGAAGCATTTAAGGCTCGAGAACATGCTTTCCCAGATGGCGTGTGACAATATCGCAAAGAACGTTCAAAGGCTCGTAAAACAGCCGAAATCGCTCACAGTCCACCTCTCAGAGATCTCTCAGGCAGCTTCGACCTTCAAACCGGACGCAATTGTACTTTCGGGTACTCTTTCCGACTTCGACCATTACAATACTGAATTCCTGGAGAGTTTCGCGAAATTCATACGTAAAACGAAAATTCCCGTCCTCGGCATCTGCGGTGGGCACCAGTTGGTGGCTTACTCGTTCGGCAGCGAACTCAAGACGCTGGACGGACTTGAGCCCGGGAAGAAACGGATCGGACGTGTTGCGGAGTTTCAATATCGATACGTAAAGATAACCGATGTTTCGGACCCTATCTTCGAAGGAATGGGCGACCCCAACAGCGGCGTGTGGCAGGAGTACTCTATCGAAGGACATCTGCTGCGGGTCTGGCAGAATCACGGGCTTCAGGCGATGGGAATTCCGGACGGATTCCGGCATCTGGCAAAGTCATATCTATGCCACAACCAGATGATGGTGAAGCGGTCTGAAAAACAACTTATCTACACGGTCCAGTTCCACCTTGAGAAGTCTTTCGAGGACTGGTCGAAGAACCCCACGAGGTGGGAACATCCTAACGAGTCCCGCGACGGCCGCATCCTCTTCGAGAATTTCCTGCAACTCGCTCTGGAACACAAAACCAAATAAAAAAAGGAGGCCGCTGCCTCCTTTTCCCTTATCTCAGTTAATTATCTCAGGTTCCATCGTCGCTTTCTGAGCTTCCATTCCGTATCTGTGCCGTTGGTTCATCGGTCTCAGGGGCACGGACAGGTTTCATCTCGATCTCGGAACTCGAGAGCGGTGCCAGTTTGTCTTCCCTTTGGCGGGAAAGTTTCGGCTTTTGCCTTTCCTTGTCCAGAGCCGTTTCGAAGAACTCCGCTTTGTTGGCAAGTTCATCCGCGGACATGGCTAGCGCGTCTGCCGCCGATAATTTCGACATCGTCTTTACGCCGCCGTTCTTGCCATAGACGTATACGATCTCTTCGCCATGCGATCCGTATTTGACCATTACCATTCGCAGCTTTGGATCACCCCTGAATACCCGAGTTTCCGTCCTGTTTCCGTAACCATCAGCAACGGTCGTCACTGTCGAAAGATCCCCGAGCGTCCGGGCAATGCTCTGCGACGTAGTCCCGGGCGTCTCCTGCGCTGGTTCCGCTGTTGACGTGACCGAAGCCGCGTCCATTTCGCCCACAGGATCACCACCGCGCGGCGACACGTCCTTGTCGGTGATGACCACCTGGCCCCTGTTCACAACGAGATTGTTGCTGACAAAAACATATACTGCGGTACCTAGAATGATCGCGGCGATCAAAAGCGGCGCGAATTTAGCAAATTTTGCAAGCATATTGATAATTGAGTTCTGCCCTGATCAGTTTGGAAACGACAGCTGCCGTGCCGCGTCTGCGCTATATGGACGTCTGGCCTATTTTTCGGCGACTCCGAGGACAAAGTTGCTAACAGCCACCAGGCCGTTAGAAAGGCTGCTCGAGTTATATATGATCGTGGAAGTACCCCCGCCGGAGAGATCGTAATTTGGGGCTCCGAATCCCGCGGCCATATTGTTGGGGTCGTAGGGAGCGACAACGATGTTTCCCTGCAGGGTTCCGGTTCCGCCGCCAAGTCGTACCACTCCTCCGGGGCCAGTCACCAGGATCAGTCCATTGAAATTGAAATTGCCACTCAAGGTAAGAGTTCCTGTTACAACAAGTATCCCTCCCCCTGCTCCAGTAAACGAAACGTTCCCGTCACAGAATGTTATGCCCGTCGCGTTCAGATTGTCGCCGAAGTTTGGCGGCGTTACGCCGCTCGCGAAGTATCTGCCCGAAAATACAGACA
>JAHEEZ010000232.1 GCA_024640445.1 Acidobacteriota bacterium
ACGTCGCCGTCAGCGGAGTAGGCGTTGTAGCTCGGAAGCTGCTCGGAGGTCTGGCCGGAGGTCGCGTCCTCTTTCAGCACAGGCTCGGCGAGCTTTGCCGTGAATTTCTCGGGAGCGGTCATTTCCAGAAGCCTCGTCTTAGGCGTCGGGAACAGCACGTCGAACTGCTCGATCCGCGTTTCGTACCCCCATGATCTGAACAAAGACGCCATGAACTCGGCGTTCTCCCTCCCGTGAGCCGAGCCGACGTGATGCGGGCGCGCGGACAGGCGTTTCATCCAGTCACGAAGATTGTCTTTTTTGAGACTAGCGTCGAATTTCGCTTCAAGCGCCCTCTGCCTTGCCGAACTTTCGCTCGAGAAACCCATCAGGTTTGTCGCCGTCTGGGCGGGGATGTTGAGGACGAGGAGGAAAAGGACGAATGCGGTCGCGAGTCTGGTTTTCATATGTATCTCCGGAGTTGGAAAAGGAATGCTTGGATTGTAGTGCTATTTCGCTTGAGCGCAAAAAAGGGACGTTGATGACTGGAGCGCGGGCAGCCCTGCCTGCGGACGTCGCGTCTGCGGCGTAAGAACGTTCGCGCTTTGCGCTCATGGCGGGCAAGGCTGCCCGCGCTCCAGTCGGTACGGCGTGGATCGAAACGAATCGTCTCACACCCCGGTGGCTTTTTCCATCTCGATCACGGGCAGGAATGTATAGGGGATGTGGTCCTCGACGTTTTTCGGGATACCGAGCGTCAGGCGGGGCATCGCAAGCAGGATCAGCCGCTCAAAACCGCTTTCCGATGCCCTCGTCAAAAGGTCCTTCAGCATGTCCAGCTTCACCGCGTATTCCGAGAATCTCCAGACGATCACCGGGAACCCGCCGATCTTCGAATCAAAGCTGAAATCGCCGGTCACTCCCGGGGCATACGGTAAGCCGTGCATCGCAAGGCATCTGCGGACGAAATCTTCTGTTTCCAGGCTAAGAGCCTTTTCGGTATCGTCGCCGAGTGTCCTTATAGGGAAAGAGAACGAGTTCTCGTAATGCGCGAGAAGGGAGTTCATCTCGTCGAACAAACGGCTCTCGCGAAGACGTGAGAAAAGATCGAAAAGGATGCGGCGACGTTCCGTGATCGGGTACTCACAGTAATCGATATCGCTGTATCGGTAGTTGATAACGGCGATCTCGTCTTCGTTGAGGAACAGCGAAAGTGCATCCTCAAAATCCTCCCACATCGTGCGCGGGTAGTGATCCACGTCCTCGATGTAGAGGAAATCGCGAAGGAAATCCAGGATCCTTATGTTCTCCGAAAGTTCCGGCATCGTTCGTATTTACTGTGTTTCCGAGAATAGTCTTTTTGGGGTTCAAGGTTCAAGGCTTATTGTTCAAAGTCTTTCTGAAATGGACTAACCGCAGAGACCGTGGGGATTCTCAAACGCAAAGGCCGCGAAGGACGCAAAGGAAATTCTTGCTTCTTTCTTTTGATCAATTTGTTGCAGTTCACTAAATCTATATCCGCGACGCACGCGGAGCTCCCAATTACACTTTGCGTCCTTCGCGGCCTTTGCGTTAAAAGACCTCTGCGCCCTCCGCGGTCACACCCCCTTCTGTGGAAATGATGTGAAAATTCCTGTGGAAATCAGAATTCGGCAAAGCACATAACTCGCTGACCTCACTAAACTTAGCCGACTATCAACATGTGGATAATCGCTTTTGCGGATTTTCCACAGAGGGGTATAATCGGGACACTTCAAATCGGAGTTCTTATGAACCATCGCCTTCGCACGCATACCTTCGCAATACTCGCATTTGCGGTTCTCTTTGCAGCCTGCGGCCCCGAACAGACCCGAAAACCGGGCGACACAATTCCTCCGAATTCCGGTTCGAAGCGCGTCCCGGCCCAGGGGACGCCTGATCCCAACGCCAATGCGGAGGTCGTAGGCGTAAACGACGGAGACACTATCACCGTGCGGATGATCGACACCGGGAGACAGGAGCGCGTGCGGCTTGCGACGATCGACGCGCCGGAAATGAACCAGCCATACGGCCAGGCGGCAAAGAAGAGTCTTTCGGACCTCGTATTCGGGAAAAAGATACGGCTCGAAATAGTCGATCGCGATCAGTACGGGCGGATCGTTGGCGAGGTGTTCGTCGACGGTATGAACATAAACACGGAACAGATACGCCGCGGTTTCGCGTGGCACTATAAACAGTTCGAACGACAGCAGACTGAAGAGCAGAGGCAGATCTATTCTTCCGTACAGGAGATAGCGCGGCAGGCGAGGAGCGGTCTGTGGCGCGACCAGAACCCGGTGCCGCCGTGGGAGTGGAGGAAGAGTAAGTAGTCTGTCGGGTCTATCGAGTCTGTTGAGTCTGTCGGGTGTCGCGTAGGGGCAGGTCTTGTGCCTGCCCAATGCGCCGAATGGCGCGAAAGAGTTCACTGAGTTCGGCGAGTTAGGACTTGACTTGAAAGAACGCAGCTTCGCGTACTCGGATTGCAGTCCGCGAAGCGGACGACGGAAAATAGCCCGGGGTGGAGCCGAAGGCGCAACCCCGGGTCATGGGTCGCCCACAATCATCCAGCCGCTTCAGCGGCGGCAGAATGTTTGAATCTTGAACCGCTAATCGCAGTCCTTCCCCACGGTCGGGCTTCAGACACGGGCTTGGGCAGCCAAAGCGCCGCAAACACGTTCAAGATCTTTCGTAATCCGTGTTCATCCGTGTCCCTCCTAAGCTGACCGCAAATGATCATAAGAAAAGATCAAAAGTAAGAATCCGTTGTTTGATATAATTCCGTCCGACTGATTGGAAAAGAGATCATTTGCGTGAATTCGTGTTCATTAGTGGCCAAAAATATGACTGATTTTGAAAAACTCGGACTCTTCTACCTCGGCAAGAACTACGACCCGGCGACGCAGGCGGCGACCGACGAGCTCTTGTTGTATGACTCGAAAGACCTCACTACTCACGGGGTATTGATGGGAATGACGGGTTCAGGCAAGACCGGCCTCGGTGTGGCGCTGATAGAAGAGGCCGCCATCGACAACATTCCCTCGATCGTCATCGATCCGAAAGGCGATATGACGAACCTGCTTCTCACCTTTCCAAACCTTTCAAAGGAAGAGTTCCTGCCTTGGGTCAACGCCGACGAAGCTTCGCAGAAGGGCATCTCGACAGACGAGTTCGCCCAGCAGCAGGCGGACCTTTGGCGGTCGGGACTTGAGAAATGGGGCGAGACTCCGGAGCGGATCAAGATGTTCGAGGATGCCGCCGAGCGTGTGCTCTACACACCCGGAAGCAGTTCGGCGCGCCCGATCTCGATCCTCAAATCGTTCAACCGCCCGCAGGACACTGACGATCTGGAATCGCTTGCCGAACGCGTTTCGACGTTGGTCAGCGGACTGCTCGGCCTGATCGATATCGACGCCGACCCACTTTCGTCGAAGGAACACATACTGCTTTCCAACATTATCCAGACCGAGTGGATCGGCGGCCGCGATGTTGAGATCGAGCGTCTCATCGCCCTGATCCAGGACCCGCCGATGACACGGATCGGAGCATTCGAAGTCGAGGCATACTATCCCAAGAAAGAGCGGTTCGATCTCGCAATGTCGATCAATAATTTGATCGCGTCTCCGCAGTTCTCCGTCTGGACCACCGGAGACGGCATCAACATCAGCGACCTTTTCTATACTTCCGCCGGCAAGCCGCGCATTTCGATCCTCTCCATCGCCCATCTCGATGACAAACAGAGGATGTTCTTCGTCACGCTTCTGCTAAACGAACTGGTTTCGTGGATGCGGGCCCAAGCCGGGACGGGAAGCCTGCGCTGTCTTCTTTATATGGACGAGATCTTCGGCTATCTGCCGCCGGTTGCAAACCCGCCCTCAAAACGCCTTTTCCTTACATTATTGAAACAGGCGCGCGCATTCGGGCTCGGACTCGTGCTCGCGACGCAAAACCCCGGCGATCTCGATTACAAGGCGCTCAGCAACGTGGGTACGTGGTTCATAGGCCGGCTTCAGACCGAACGGGACAAGGACAAAGTGCTCGAAGGACTCCTGACGGCGAACAGCGGCGCGGACAAAGAGACGTTGAGCCAGCAGCTCGCGGGCCTTGGTAAACGCGTGTTCATGCTCAACAACACAAAAGACAGCCATCCGGTTCTCTTCAATACTCGCTGGGTGCTTTCTTATCTGGCCGGACCGATAATGCGGAATCGTTTCAAAGAACTGATCGGAGATCAGCCGGTGCCGCAAGCGGTTTCGTCCTCGAGTGCCGGGATCGGAGCGGCGGCCGCGGGAGTTGGGGCCGCGACGACAGCCGCAGCAGATCCTGTTGAACCAGCCGGAGGATCGCGTCCGGTGCTTAGCCCGGATGTTCCGCAGACGTTCATCCCCGGAACCGGCAGAACATACAAGCCGGTCGCGGTTGCTTACGCCGATGTTCATTACAAGGATACGAAGCTCGGGATCAACGTCTCGAAACAACAGAACTTTGTCGTCCCGGTGTCCGACTACATCAACTGGAACGGGGCGAGTTCCGCCGAATTCGCCATCGACGAACTGGAGTCCGATCCGCGCGAAGGCAGGGGATTTGCCCCCGTCGGGGCCGAGGTAACCTCGAAAACGGTGAAGACGTGGGAAAGCGATTTCACGCTTTGGCTTTACAAGGAAAAGCCGCTCGAGATGTTTTCTTGTCCGACGCTTGAAGAGGTTTCGCAGGTTGACGAGGACGAACGTGCGTTCCGTGTGCGTGTCGCGCAGATGGCGCGCGAGCAGCGCGATGTCGCGCTCGACCGGATCCGCGACGATTACGCAAAAGAGATAGACTCCCTAACGAAATCCAGGGCTCGCGCCGAGAAGGTCGCCGTTACACAGGAAGCGCAGGCGAGCTCGCATACGATGGGGACCGTGATCTCGGTCGGATCCAGCATTCTCTCGAGCATCTTCAGTTCGCGAAGAGGATACAGCGGGATCGCCCGCTCGGCGCAGAGGATCGGGACGACGATGAAGGAGCGTAACGAAGCCGCGGCGGCCGAGAAGTCGATCGTCGACATTGACGCGCAACTGGCGAATATCGAGAAGCAGATCCAGGACAAGCTTGCGAGATTCCAGAACCAGGACATGGTCGAAATAGAGCCTGTGCGGCTGCTTCCGACAAAGAGCGACATCATCGTGCGGAAGGTCGCGCTGGGGTGGCTGCCGGAAGAGTGAGACGGAACGCACGCGTCCCGCGTGCAGCGAGCGGAGCTCGAAAGGACTGAGGACTGAGTACTTTCTTCTCATCACTCATAACTCATTACTCTTCACTTGAGAGGAGAGGCCTATGGCAGGTAGTAACTACAGTTCAGACGTTGACGAATACATCTCGAAGGCCGAAGATTTCGCGAAGCCGATCCTGACGCATTTGCGCCGAGTCGTTCACGACGCATGCCCGGATGTCGAAGAGAAAATGCGCTGGTCGTTCCCGCATTTCGACCACAAAGGGATCATGCTTTCGATGGCGTCGTTCAAAGAACACTGCTCGTTCAATTTC
>JAHEEZ010000233.1 GCA_024640445.1 Acidobacteriota bacterium
CTCTTGAATAACTTCCTCAATTACTAAACGGGCACCGAAGCCCTTCTGACCATGTTGAGAATCCTTGGCGGCATATACGGCAAGGCGGCGGACCTTAGAAACGCGCTTTACGAAAAGGGTGTGTTCAGGTCGCATCAACTCCCCGTTCCCGTCATCTCCATAGGAAACATCACGGCCGGCGGCACCGGTAAAACGCCTCTTGTGGCGTTCACGGCGGAGGCGCTTTCTGATTCCGGACACAGAGTCTGCGTCGTCTCGCGCGGTTACAAGCGCGGGAACGAAAAGGAACTCGTGGCCGTATCGGACGGCGAGAAGATATTGACGGAACCACGAAATGCGGGTGATGAACCGTTCGAGCTCGCGAAAAAGCTTCTCGGAAAAGCCTCGGTCGTGTGTGACGCGAACCGGGTCCGAGGGGGGACCTTCGCGATCGAGGAGCTCGGCGCAGAGGTGATCGTTCTTGACGATGCGTTCCAGCACAGGCGGATCAGGCGCGACCTCGACGTTGTAGTGATCGACGCGACCGACCCGTTCGGCGGCGGGAAGGCGATTCCGGCAGGCAGACTCAGGGAGCCTTTGTCGCACCTTTCAAGAGCCGATCTCTTTGTGGTAACCAGATCGGACCTCGTGCCGGAAAGCAGCAATACTGGAAACAGGCTCGCGAAATACAATGATTCGGCACCGGTCTTTCTTGCGAGGACGGAAACCGCGGGATTGTGCACCCTTGAAGATTTCCAAACGGGCGCTGACGCGGCGCCGTTGATTCCGGAGGGTCCCTTTCTGGTCTTCTGCGGTATCGGGAATTCCGACGCTTTGTTCCGTCAGCTCGAACGCGAAGGTACTTCCGTTTCGGCCCACATTCCCTTTCGCGATCACATCACCTACGGCGCATCCGAGATAGCCGCGATAAATTCGGGAGCGAAGCGGTCGAACGCCTCCGCGCTTCTTACGACCGCAAAGGACGCGGTCAAACTTGTTGGAGCTGAGTTTGAGCTTCCCTGCTACGTATTAAAAAGCCGGCTCATCATCGAAGATGAACCGGCGTTTCGAGACTCGCTCTTGCAAGCGGCGATCAAATAGTTATTCAGGCGTCCCTCTTGACGCCCTTTGAAGCATCCCGCTTCTCCGCTCCCGAAGGCTTTGGCTCAGAGCTGGATTTGGGTGGCGCCGTATTTGTGTTCTTCGGCGCTGACGGAGTCGGAGTGGGTTTAGGTCTTGTCTGGGTGTTCGAATTCCCACCGGCATCGGTCTTGGGCGGACTTGGTGAAGGTGACGCGGTTCCTTCAGGCGAGTTCCTCGGCACCACCTTCGGCACGAGTATCACGCCGCCTTCCGAAGGCATGAACACGCTTCCCTCGCCGGGTATCGTCACATAGTCGCCGCCGGGACCTACCTGGGGTGGTCGGCCGGGCGGAGGCGATCCGGGGTTTGCCCAGGGATCGTAACCGTCCCCTCCGATATCGGCCGGAATGTCGTCGGGATCTGCCGCGAGCGTCGCCGGCGCCGTCGCAAGGCTGTTTCGTTCGCCGATCCCCGTAGCCGGATTCAGAGGCTGTACCGGCTGACTGTTCGAATCAGTCCGCAGAGCGCTCGCGGGATCTATCTGCCTGCTGCCCGTCCAGTAGATCAGCCCGAAAGCCATTACGGAAATCCCGGCAAGGACTATGAACGCCGTCTTCCAAACATTGTTGGAAGCGTTCCCCCCTTGGACGGGAATAACGATCGCGTCTTCTGCGCCTTCATCGTCGATCGCCTCATTCAGCGCCGCGATGAACTCTGAAACCGAACCAAATCTCTTTTCCGGATCTTTGGCGAGCGCGGTCAGGACTACGGGCTCGATACCTTCTGGAAGATCGCCCCTGAAAGCCACAAAAGGCGGAGGCGGAACCTGTATGTGTTTTTCGGCAAACTCGAACTCGGAAGCGCCTGTGAAAGGCGGCTCACCCGCGAGTAACTCATAGAA
This sequence comes from Acidobacteriota bacterium, assembly GCA_024640445.1. Classification (GTDB taxonomy): domain Bacteria; phylum Acidobacteriota; class Blastocatellia; order Pyrinomonadales; family Pyrinomonadaceae; genus Aridibacter. The sequence continues at coordinate 1,964 of JAHEEZ010000233.1, forward strand.
CAGGACCCCTAGGCTGTAGACATCAGAACGTTCATTCGCTTTCGATCCTGGTTCGAACAGCTCAGGGGCCGCATAGGCAAGTTCGTCGAGAGGCCTTCCTTCCTCAGGAACGGTCGCAAGCCGAACGGCGCCGACATCGAAAACCTTCACGATCTCGGAACCCCCTCCGATCGAAGCCAGGACCACTTTGGAAGGTGTCAGGCTTCCGTGCGCCATTCCCTTCGCGTGCGCGGCGGAAAGCGCTGAAGCGATTTGACGAGTTATTCTCACGGCGGTGAGGAGCATCATCTGACCTTCGCGTTCGATCCTTGACCGAAGCGTCTCGCCGGAAGCATCCTCCATCACCGAGAAGATCGTCCCGTCTATGTCCTGACCGAAATCTGTAATGTTGAGTATGTTCGGGTGGGCGATCTTCGATACGGCCCTTGCTTCGGCGGAGAATTTTGCGGCAAACGACTCTTCAAATCCCTCTCCGCGCTCAAGCACCTTCACCGTAACCATACTGCCGATCAGCAGGTGCTTCGCAAGGTACAGCCGTCCCGAGCGGCTGTCGCCCAGACAGCTGTCGATGCGGTACTTGTCCGCGATAACTTTTCCGATCAAGGGGTCGCTCATCTCGCTAAATTCAGATTACAAGACATCTTCCGGTAAAATGCAGATGTCGATTTCGATTAGAGATTTTATCAGATAGTTGTCGGGCGGCTAAATTCCCCGCCTCATATGAACTGCGGACGGAACCCGAAGGTCCCGTCCGCAGGCTTGTCCCGGCATTTCGGGAGAATTAGTTGATCTTCAGGAACACTATCAGAAGCGCGAACAGCACGAGTGACTCGATAAGAGCCAGCGCGATGATCATGAGCGTCTGAACCGTACCGGCGGCGCCGGGATTGCGGGCTGCACCTTCCGCACCGCGCGAACCAACGAGACCCTGTCCGATCCCTGCAAGTCCGGCTGCGAGGCCGAATCCGAGAACGCCAAGTCCGGTTCCGATCGCCTTGTAAGCGCTGACGGTCGATTCATTGTCAGCCGCGCCTGCCTGGGCAAGTGCGGGGATCGCGAGAAGCGCGAGCGCCGCGATCGAGTAAAAAACGAATTTCATCTTCTTCATTTTGATTATCTCCAGTTTTTGTTTTAAGTGACGAAGACGATCAAACTTCTGCAAAACAGTTCCGCCGCGGGTATTATTTCGCCTGCTTCCGGTATGCGCTCGATTTATACTCACGTAGAGTCGAGGCTCCTGTAGCGTGCCGGCCTTCGGTATTGCGGCTGGACCATTTTCCGGTCGGTCCGATCTTCTTCAAAGAACTACTTTCAAAAGGCGGCGGACCTTGACGCCGCCGCATTAAAGAACAATTACGCTGATGCCGAAGCGTCAACGCTGCCGTGGATGATCTCGTCCACGTGATCTTCTTCGTGCGAAGGATGCGAAACCTCGCTGATATAGATCATCGACAGGAGCGTGAAGACCAGAGTCTGCACGAACGCGACGAATACCGCGAGAGGCATCAGGGCCACCGGAAGCAAATACTGCGTGAACGGCGGGAAGAGTCCCGAGATCTGAACCGCGATCTGCTCATCGGCGAACATATTGGCAAAGAGCCTTATGGCCAGCGTAAGCGGCCGGATCATGTTACTTATCAGCTCGATGCCGAAGATCAGGGGCGTTATGATCAGCGTCATCAGCAAAGGCAGTTTCGGACCAGCGAAGTGGGCCAGGTGGTTGATAAAGCCGTTTTCGCTGATGCCTACATAGTTGTAGTAAACGAATGACGTGATACCCAGCGCGAACGTCACGCTTATGTGCGCGGTCGGGGACATGAACACGGGAAACAGCCCCATCAGGTTTGAAACGAGAACCAGGACGGCAAAGGTCGCGACTACCGGAAAATACTGGTATCCGTGTTCGCCGATCGAGTTTACGATCAGGTCCTTGAGCGCCAGAAATCCGGCCTCAAGCGTCAATTGCCCGTGATGCGGATCGTCTTCAGACAGCTTTCCTTTCAGGACCCACACTACAGCGACAGTCAAAATACAGGCGACCGTAAACATCACCGTGTACCAGGGAATCGCGTTGTCGACCGTGTACTCTCCAAAAACCGCTTCCGGGGTGGTGCCCGCCTTCTCAAGCAGCCACGACCACAACGGATACGTATATGCCATCTGGAATTCGTGGATAGGTTTCCCGAGGTAATGGTTTACAAACTCAACTATGAGCGGCGTATGATGTCCGCCTTCTGCAAATAAGAACATTATTAAATTCCCTTTCTGTTACCAAAAGAGGCGATTATTCTGAAAATTCCTTCGATCACCACAGCAAACGCGAAACTCGACAATCCGAGGATGAGCGGCACCATCAACTCCCAGTCGAGTAGATAGACAGCCCCAAGGACCGTTGCGAAGATCACGTACCTGAGCACGTATTTCCCGCCCGTCATCCTGGGCCGTTCGCCTTCCTCCGCCTCGTCAAAGATCGCTTTCAGGGAATACTTCATCCAGTAATAGTTCACGAATGAAAGCACTCCCCCTAAACCGAACCCGAGCCCGAACTTCCTGCCGACGTATATGTAGCCGAGCGCGGCTCCTGCCGCAGCTACCGCAGCCATTATCACAATTATCCGAAAGTGCGACAAAGGGGCGGGACCGTCGCCGTTGGTCTCAATTGGTTCGTCCATTTCGCTATTTGCGAAACAAGCATTTTATAGGCTCAGACCCAAAATATCAAAGCCGGAAAATAAATTCCGGCCCGCCAGTTTTCACCCTAAAATAGCATTGTTCGCGCGGTTTTCAATCAGGCGTTTCCTACGCTTTATCGTCTTCAGAACCATCGTCCGAGGTCCGCAGCGAAACCTTTTCAAAATCGCTCTTACGGGGCTTCAGTATCTGCGATGTGATGCGGAAAAATTGCACAAAACCGATCAGGCTGCCGATCACGATCCCAACGACTTTACCCCACGGTGAAGAACCGAGCAGAAGGTCGGCAAACCAGCCCAGAACGAGCATGAACACCACAGAACCGAAAAGTGCGATCGCGGCGGACCACGCCATCCCGCTCTTTCTAAAAATACCGGCTTCGGATTCAGGTTCGTAAGGCTCGGGCGAAAACGGAACGGGTCCCGGTCGGGCTTCCCCTGGGTCCGGCTGAGACGTGGGCGCCGCCGCGGCCGGGTTCACGTGAACGTCATTTTCGGCGGGCACCTCGAGAGATGGCTCGGGGCCGCCACGCATCTCAGCGACCCGCAGCGATTGGCGTTCCTTTTCCAGTTCCTGCTCGATCTCAGCGAGCATCTGTTCAAGCTCGTTGGTCCTATCTTCATGCCGTAAGCGTTCGGATTCCTCCGGGTCGGATGATTCCACCGGCCGCATGCCAATGTTCGGTTCGGCGGACACTGCAACGGGCGGCAGACCGTCCTCTATCGCCGTCTTGATCTCATCTTCAGATTCGCCGGCTCGAGGGGGTTCTTTTTCAGACGGAGAAGACAATTCCAGGCTCAGGAATCCCTCGGAGTCCCCGGGAATTCCAAAGTAGCGGGAACGTTCCTTTCCCTCTTTAT
>JAHEEZ010000041.1 GCA_024640445.1 Acidobacteriota bacterium
ATGGATCTTAATATTCGCGAGGCGAACATCAGAGACGCCGTTTTGGTTTCTGCCCTGGCTGCGGCGACGTTCTATGAGGCTTACGTCGAGTTCGACGAACCGCAGGATCTCGCAGAGTACGTGACCAGCAGCTTCGCGCCTGACTCAACCGAAAAAGAACTTAGCGATCCTTCAAACACATTCTTGCTTGCGGAATTGGACAGACGGGCGGTTGGGTACGCAAAACTCCGGAGGGGCTCGGCTCCCGACTTTCTCATGAGCGAGAATCTTGCGGAGATCCAGAGGATCTACATTTTGAGCAAATTCGCGCGAAAGGGCGTCGGAGCAGGATTGATCGCAAAGTGTTGCGAACGTGCTGCGGCGGAAGGATATGCCGGCGTCTTCCTTGGTGTTTGGGACGAGAACCTTGCCGCAAAGGCGTTTTACGAAAGCCAGGGATTCACTCTACGGGGCGAAACGGACTTTCACTATGGAAACGGCGTGTTTGTGAATGAAGTTTTGGTCAAAGTATTTTGAGCGGGTTTCTGTTTAACAAAAGAACCGGATGCAGCGTTGAACGCTCCATCCGGTTCTTGCATTTAAGTTTCTATTTTTAGATCGCCGGATCGTCCACTTTTGCGGGCCGGTTCTCCTCGGTCGATTTGATAGTGCTGAGGGTCGAATCGAAATAGAAATGCCGGGTTCCTGTCGCCTGTATCCCTTCGGACACCTGCGGATCGGCATTGATCGAATAGAAAGAAGGCTGCGACTGAGTCCTTTCCTGGATCTTCAACGTGTATATGTAACCATTGACGACGGGTCTTTCACCTGTAAATTTCTCGTCGAATCCGACAGATCGTCTAAGTTCGTCAAACGTAGGCGCGAAATTTCCCTGATGTTTGGCTGCATACTGAACCTGAAGCCGTCTGACGGCATCGAGCGTCTGAGTGGCGGCGGTCTCGTTGCCGCTCCTCGTCATCGATTGCCATGCGGGAACTCCCACTCCGATCAAAAGCGCTATGATCGCGATGACGATCATCAGCTCGATAAGGTTAAAGCCCTGTTGGCCCCTGAGTTTGACGCTAATCTTGTTCATAATCCAAAAACTCCTCCGCGGGACTGCACGCCGGCGGCCGGATTAAGTTGCAGTCAAGAGATTTTATCGCATAAAGCCGCTGGTGCGAAACTCCGATGTGCGCCGCGTTGTCAGATGTTGCAATTTTGGTACTTCCGCAACAACCCGACGGCTCGGGCGTGAGTCTCAGAGGCCATGGAAGAAATCACGGCATGCGGGAACCCGGATCAAGTTTGGTGTTCAGAACACGCGGATAATCCTGTAGAATAGAAGTAACCGGTCATTCGACCGCGGAACCAATGAGAGACTGGATAAGAAACGAAACAAAAGCCGGCGGCGACATGGCGGGTCTTGTGATCGAGGGGATTCAAAAACTCGAATTGCTTCAGAACTCGATCGGAAGCGTCGTGAAAGGAAAGGACGAGACCGTTAAGCTCGCACTCGTAGCGCTTCTCGGCCGCGGCCACCTTCTCATCGAAGACGTTCCCGGGATCGGGAAGACGACGCTCGCAAATGCGCTCGCCCGAAGTCTGGACCTGACCTTCCAGAGGATCCAGTTCACATCCGATCTGCTTCCCTCCGACGTGATCGGCGTTTCTGTCTTCAATCAGCAGACTGGTGATTTTGAATGGAAGGCCGGTCCGATCTTTTCAAATATCGTGCTCGCGGACGAGATAAACCGAGCGACGCCGAAGACCCAGTCCTCTTTGCTGGAAGCCATGGCTGAAGAACAGGTTACGGTAGAAGGGAACTCAAGGATGCTTCCGCTTCCGTTCATGGTAGTTGCGACGCAGAATCCGACCGAGCACCACGGAACATATCCCCTCCCCGAATCTCAACTTGACAGGTTCATGCTCAGGCTTCACATGGGCTATCCGTCCAACGACGACGAGCGATCGATCCTGAGGGATCGCGAGGCGCGGAATCCGCTCGATTTTGTCGAGCCCGTGATGTCGGAATCCGACATCGTGGAACTTCAGGACCTTGCAAAGGCTGTCCGGGTCGATGAGTCCCTGATCAGTTATCTTCTGAGCATTGTTGAGCAGACCCGAAACAGTCCGGCTGTCGAATTGGGCGCAAGTCCGCGCGGCTCCCTTTCTCTTTTCCAATCCGCTCAGGCGCTGGCTTTACTGGAAGGACGTGACTTTTGCATTGCCGATGACATAAAGCGGCTTGTGATACCGTGTTTCGCCCATAGGCTTATCGTGAGTTCGCAATATACGAAGATCTCGAACCGAACGAATGAGTCGGAGCAGATTCTTCGCGAGATTCTCGCAAAGACCCCGGTACCGGTGTAGGCTGACCCGCTCGCCAGCAGTCCGGACCCATTTCCCATCGTCAATTTCCGTATGATCCAGCGCGTAAGAAATATCCTTCAGCTGTTTAGCGTAAAGGATGTGCGGAACGGAATACTGGGGCTTTCCGTTGTACTGGGCGGACTTGGCCTCGCGTTTCTTACTCTCTACGCGCATCGATCCGGCGACGCAAGACTTGCCGGAATTGCCGCCACTGCCTCGCTTGCGTTCGTACTTCTGATCATCGTCTTTGTTATTCCGCCTCTCGCACGGAGCGCGAGCGCGGAAGCATCCCAGCTCAACCTACCCTTCGAATTCACGACGGGCGGAGCCGTTTTCGTCGGACTGCTGGTGATCGTGGCGTTTGCAGCGTGGAACACCGGTAACAACCTGCTCTTCCTGGTTCTCGCGTTCATTACTTCCGCTCTCCTTACCGGTTTCGTGGTTGGCAACATCTGCCTGCGGAAACTGGATGTGAAGATGCGGTTTCCGGATACCATTTTTGCAGGTGAGCCAACCCCGATCCTTGTTAGCCTTCACAACCGGAAAAGGCTGTTCCCAGCCTTTTCGGTCACGGCTGAAGTTCGCGGAAAGAACAGGACCACGTCAGCCTTCGAAGGGGAGATTGCGAAGATAATCCCAAAGAGACTCGCAAAAAGGTTTGCGGAACCACCTTTGATCAAACACACGCTCGACTATTTCGTTCACGTGCCCAGACGCGATTACATCGAGAACCGGGTCGAACACGTATTTCCAAGAAGAGGACGGTTCTTGATCAAGGATTTCGAGCTCTCGACAAAATTTCCATTTGCCTTTTTCAGGCACAGGCGCCGTCTTCCGGCGCAGAAGGCGGAAGTCCTTGTGTTTCCGGCCCTCGAATCCCTGGAACTTGAAATGGTCGACCTGCCTGTCGAGACGGGCAGGCTCGCAGCGAAGAAAAGGGGAGGCGGGCAGGATCTGCTGTCATTGAGGGACTACCAGCCGCTTGATGACCTCCGTTTCATAGACTGGAAGGCGACCGCGAGGTCGGGCGGCGTGATGATCCGGGAGTTCGCCGCCGAGGACGAGAAACGTGTCACAGTGATCTTCGATACCAGGATGATACCGTCCGAAGAAGAGCGCGCGAGGAGTCTGCGGCAACGGATCGATGACGAGAGAAACGAAAAGGCGCTTACTGTGAGCGAGAAGAGATTCGAGAGCGGGGCGTCCAAGGCTGCTTCTTTGCTCACCCATTTTTTCGAGGATCAGGCAGAGATAAGGCTTGTCGTGGACGGGAGGCGTTCGGAATTCGGGATCGGACGCCAGACGCTTGCTGAATTTCTAAAGGACCTGTCGGTAATGGAGCCGCACTACGTAGACTTCTTCGATACCGGAATTCTCGATGATAACTTCGCCGACCTGTTCGGCGAAGAATTGAACAGCCACATATTCTTCATAACCGCCTCAGATCCGGACGGACTCCCGCCCGAGATCTTTACGAGGTCCGCTGTCGTACAGTACTGACAACCGGGTTCTCCACTAAAGAACGGACCGCGATCCTGCTCCGCCGCACCCGCGGAAAGTCGCGTTCCGACCGGTAATTTAGGTGTCATAAAGTACGTCTTTGCGGTGTGTTCGTGTTGAAGGCCATTGGCGAGTGCTAAGATGAGCGAAGGCGTGAAAACTCTTGTGGACGTGATGTCCGGACAATCGGCGGCTGAAACAGAGAAGATAGTGTTTGATGAGGCGTTCACGCTTCATAACCGTACTGTCTTCAGGGCGGCCTGTGCCGTGGTGCAGGACTCCGGGCTTGCCGAGGATATCACTCAGGAAACCTTCATACGCCTTTACAATAACCTTGACAGTATCTCCAGCCGTGAAATGCTAAAACCCTGGTTGATCAGGGTCGCCATCAATCTGGCAAAGAATACGATACGCGGCAATACGAGGGCGAACACCCGCGAAGAGAACTACGTCAAAGGGTACTCTGAGACGGAAGAGATGACGGCAGAAAAGGAAATGGTCCGTCGTGAAGAGGCCGGCGAAGTGCACGCCGCACTCGGCAAGGTTAAAGAGCCGCTAAGGAGTTGCCTCATCCTCAAACACCAGGGGCTTTCATATAAGGAGATCGCCGAAAGCCTTTCCATTACGGAAACCAGCATCGGTACATATATTGCCCGTGGGAAGAAAGAATTTATACGATATTACGGTAAAATCGGGGGTGAGTTATGAAGGATAAATGCTTTGATTTGGGAACGATCCAGGCGTTTACCGACGGAGAGCTCGTCTCTGATCAGTCGGAACGGCTTTTGAAGCACGTCTCCGGCTGCGGTGACTGCGCTGCACTTTTGAGCGAATGCGAAGAAGAATCATCCTTCGCGTTTACTATTCTCGATGATGAACTGAACGTCCTGGTACCGACCGAACGTCTGCGCAGCAAGGTCTTTGATTCTATAAGCGAGATCGAGGGGCGAAGTCGCTCAGGGTGGCTTAGGGGACTCTCGGCGGGTATGCTTGGAGCATTTAGTTTTAAGAGTCCGGGATTTGCCGCCGCCTTCAGCGTCATTATCGCGGTCGGGGCGCTCGCCCTGTTTATTAACGTTTACAGAGCGCCTGTTGGGGTTAACGAGGTCGCGGTCAAAACCGATCCTTTGGGTCCCGTGACGATGGTTGAAGATTCGGTTCGGAATTCAACGCCTGCCCCGGCTGAGAGTCCGGCTTCGGCGGGCGAAAGGACAGAAAGCGGTGACACGTCGTCACAATTCAGGGTCACGAACGCCGTGCAGAGGGTGCCGACGCGCACCCGCGCGGCAGCGAGTCAGCGGAATAGCGGTTCTGCGGATTCGTCCAATGCGCTTCCGGAGCCGATCATTGTCAGCGAAGGAAGCTATCTCCAGACCATCGCGACGCTTGAGCGAACCGTCAAATTCGGCAAGGAAACACTAAGGCCGAGCGAACGAGTGTCGTTTGAAAGGGACCTCGCGGTGGTAAACGACGCGATCGTCAAATTGCGAGACGAGGTAAAACGCAATCCGGACAACGAAGGCGCGAGGGAGATCTTAAAGACGTCCTATCAGAACAAGGTGGACTTGCTGAACTCGGTCGCGCAGAAGACCGAACTAATGGCCAGCTTGCAGTAGAAAGCGTGGCTGACCGCCAATCTCTATGATCACGTACATTTCGAAAAATTCGAAAGCTTACGCAGCTTCGATCCCGCTTTTGACCGCCGCGATCATCGCGGCGGTTGGCGGGTTTGCCTTCGGGCAGACAAATGACGGTGCGGATTGCGATGACGGTATAAGAGAAACTGCCGTATCGACCGTGAGCGAAGCAAGTAAGACGGCGGTCGCCCCGCGGGTCGCCGAAAGGTTCGAGCGGGTTGCGCGACAACTCGCGTGGCGGCGAGCGGCGGAGTGGTCAGAACTTCCGCAGGAGAAGGCGATCAAGGTACGTCCGAATGTCTTTGTTTCGCTTTGCATCCGCAGCGGCGCCGTGAAGGTTAATGGATGGGCGAGGGAAGAGGTCCGCGCTTTCAACCGCGGCGGAAAACAGCTCGGCTTCAAGGTGCGTGAACGTGAAGGCAAGGACCAGCTCCCCGTCCTCGTCGAGATTCTCGGATATGAACCGGACACGCCGAGAGGTGAGAGCGACAAGTGCCTGACGGGGGATATGATCGAGCTGGACGTGCCGGAAGGATCGAGTGTCACCATTAACGGGCTGTCCAGCGAGACATCGGTCGAGAGCGTGAAGAGCGCGTTTGTGAACATTGTCGGAGGGGACATCTTCCTGCGCAATATCGGAAGGAAGATCGAAGCCAGCACCCAGCAGGGCGGTGTCACTGTCGATAATGCCGCCGGGCAGATCGCGATTTCGACAACGACGGGCAACATCGTTGCTTTCAATACTGAGGCGGCGGAAATAGGCGACTCCTTCAGGGCCAAGACTCAGAGCGGTTCCGTTACACTTCAGTCGATCGGCCAGAAGGACGTTACTGCCTCAACGAACTCGGGGACGATCAATTTTCTGGGTGATATAAGGAGCTACGCCAAGTATGACTTCACAACCACGAATGGCTTGATAAATTTGGTGATTCCGGATTCTTCCTCCTTCTGGCTGACCGCCTTCTACGGGGGAAGATTCATCTCCGAGTTCCCTCTGAAGATAATTACCGAAGACGAATCTGAGACCACTTTCAAATTGACAGCAAGGGTTGGCGAAGGCGAGGCGAACATTTCCCTCAAGTCATTCAGCGGGACGATAAGGATCAGAAAACGTGAGTCGGGAGAAGCGAAGCCCAAAGAGGTCAAACTGCCTTGAGCCCTGACATGGTGCGGCGTTAGGAACCAGAACTGGTGGACCCTTTGCAGGGTCCATTTTTTTTCTTTGGCGTCAGTTTCCGCGTACCGTTCTATCGGAATCAGAACCCTCCTGCATTCCAAAGCGTAATGACTTGCACAATTCGATCGCTTACAGTTAGAGTTTGCAAAACGATCATATGGTTTCGGCTGCATTGATAGGACAAATACTGGACGGGAAGTACAGCATCGAGCGGCCGCTCGGAAAGGGCGGCATGGGAACGGTGTATCTGGCGACACACGTTGGAACCGGAAGGCCGGTCGCGGTCAAGGTCATCGCGCCGGACTATATGGAGCGCGCTGAATTCGTGGAGAGATTCCGACGCGAGGCACAGGCCGCCGGCCGCCTCAGGCACCCAAACGTGGTAGATGTGACCGATTTTGGGTTCTCCTCTACAAAGCAGGGGCCGGATGTCGCTTATCTCGTGATGGAGTATCTGGACGGCTGTACGCTAGGCGAGATACTCGATGAAGAAAAACGGCTTCCGGTCGGATGGTCGATCGACATCATCGAGCAGGTTTGTTCAGCAGTTCAGGAAGCGCACCGGCAGGGAATCATCCACCGGGACCTCAAACCCGACAACATCTGGCTTGAGCCCAATCAGAGAGGCGGATACACGGTCAAGGTTCTGGATTTCGGCATCGCAAAGCTAGAAGAGACAGAGCTTGGACTCGCGAAGGCCGAAATGGAGCACGGTTTTGCAGCTCCCGGCGGACCGCAGTTCACGATGGTGGAAAGCGCCGGCTCGGCGACGATCGCTGACCTGAAGACTTCTACGCTCGTTTCGGAAAACGAGACGATCCAGATAGATCGTGCGGGAACGCAGCTCAAAGAAGAAGAAACGCCCGGAAATGAGGAAATCGTAGAAACTCAGGACAATACCAAGGGTGTGGACACCGAAGGCGGGACTGTGATCATGGACGTTCCCGGGCACCCGTTGGATACGGAGATCAACGACAAGAAGACCGTGGTCGGACATGCTGACGCCGATACGGACCGCGAGTCCGGGTCAACCCCTTCGACGGCGGCGCTTACCCGAATGGGGGCGGTCCTCGGGACACCACTATACATGTCTCCTGAGCAGTGCAGGGGCGAGAAACTCACTCCCAGGTCCGACATCTATTCGCTGGCGGTGATCGTGTATCAGATGTTCTCCGGCACGATGCCTTTTGAAGGCGACTATTTGAAGGTGATGGAAGGCCACAAAAACGAGGCCCCGCCGCCGCTCAAGGCGAAAAAGGTGAACAAGAAACTCCGCAGGACCGTAATGGATGCCCTATCCAAGGACCCTGAGCGAAGGCCCGAGTCGGCGGAGATCTTTGCAAATAAGCTCCGTGCAAATTCGGAAGGTCTTGGAAGCGTTTTGACCAGGGCACTCGTTATCTTTGGGGAGCGGCTTCCCAAATTGCTTCTGCTTGCGATCATCACCCTCAGCATCCCGATCCTGCTGAACTTTACTCGTGTCGTGATCAATTTCGGCATTGCCGCAAGATATTTCGAGGATTCCAGCGTCCTTGAGCTAATCAGCGCATTGATCACCTTCGTCACATTCTTTCTTCAGTTCATCACCATCGCGCTTCTTTTGGGCATGACGACGTGGCTGGTGGGTCAGGTGCTTGCTTATCCCTTGCGGCCGCTCGACTTAAGAGCGGCTTTCCTGGAAGCACGAACCCATCTGAGATCGCTGTCGGGGACTGTGACCGTGAGCTCGCTGATCGCGTTGATCGGTTACGTGTTTGTTATTGTGCCCGGCATATGGTTAGCGGCCAGGTTTATGCTTATTGCACCTGCGGTGATGATGGAAGGGGTCCGGGGACGGGCCGCGTTCCGGCGATCGGTAGAGCTCTACAAGCGCGCTGCATGGACCATTTTCGCAACCGCGGGAATCATCTTCATCGTGAGTTCGATCCTTCCGATATCTATCGGCCTTTCGCTCGGTTCGATCGTCGGGAACATCGAGAAATCCCGGCAGATCCAGAGGATGAAGCTGGAAGGGGTCAAGCCGGCAGCAACACCCGCACCGTCGAAATCCAACGAAGGGAAGGACAAGTCGGAGAAATCTGGTTGGAACTTCAGTTGGGGGTCGAAAGGCTTTAAGGTTGGAGACGAGGATACAGGCGAGGACCGGAATCTCCGTATCGAAAGCTCGATCATCGAAGCTGCATTCGAACTTATTTGGACTCCGATACATCTCGTCCTCATAAGCTTCTCAACCGTGTTAGCCGCGCTGATCTATTTTAAGACTAGGCAGGCCGGCGGCGAATCGATGCAGGAACTGCTGGGCAAGCTCAACAGCGCGAATTCTCCAAGGAGCAAGTGGCAGCAAAGGGTCAACCAGCGGCTTGTGGCGTCGGGCCGGATCAGCAGGGGCAGCGGCACAACCACCTGAGATTTTTCGAATGAAACGTAGTATTTCCCGCAAACTGATGACGCTGCTCGCATTGATGCTGAGCGTCGTCGGACTCGGCGTTGCGCAGGATTTCAGGGAGCGGTATCCCCTTGCCTCGTCGGGCCAGTACGAGATCGAGAATCCCAACGGCCGGATACGGGTCGAAGTCGCCACCAAAGAAGATTCGGAACCCTCCGTGACGGCAAGTTCAATAAAGCGGTTCGCGAGATCCAAGATCACCATAGGCAGTGCTAAAGGCAAGGTCCGCATCGAGGTCGCTCCGACATCCGGCGATGATCGGATTGACCTCGTAGTCTCGGTCCCCGAACGCTCCGTGCTGCGTCTTGTGAGCAAGGAAGGTGAGATCTCGTTTTCGGGTGATTTCAAGGAAGTAAGCGCCGAAACTACTACCGGATCGGTGATCGCCGATCTTCCGCTTGAGAACCTGAAATACAAACTGCTCTGGACCGCGTCCAGACCACGGCTGGTGAGCCAGAAGGAGTTATCGGAACCGGACGAAAGGAATGCCGGAAAGTTCGTCGTTGAGGGTGAGTTGAAAGAGCCGTCAGCTGATGGTCCAAGGGATAGGACGGATCTCGAGGTCAGGACCGCGCGCGGCATCGTTCTTTTGAATGTAGATCCTTCCGAAGTGCCTTCGAACCTTACCGAGAGGCCTCTGACGGAAGCGGCGAAAGCGATGATCCGCGGAGGCGACATCCTTTTGACAGAAGCCATTCGCCGGGCGAGTCCGAAGTATTTTGGCGACTATGCCTCCACCCTTCCTCCCCGCCGGGCGAGTCCGGAACTTCTTGCCGCTTCGAAACGGCCCGCGGTTAGTCCTGCGGCGATTCGAAAGGTGAACGTACAGGTCACCGACGAGAACAATCGGGCAATTGCGGGACTGATGGAAAAGGACTTCGTTCTCACCGAGAATGGAAGGGAACGAGAGATAATCTCCGTCGAGACGTCCTCGGCTTCATTTAATCTGGTGCTTCTTCTGGATGTTTCCGGAAGTGTGGTCAGTTATGTGGATTTTATCCGAAAGGCCGCCCGGAGCTTCGTAAACACCGTCGACCGGAACGATAAGGTGGCAATAGTCATTTTCAACGACGATGTAAAGACCCTTTCCGCCTTCACCACTGACCGGGGTCGGCTCTCTGAAAGCCTTGACACGTTCGATGCCGGGGGAGGTACCGCATACTATGACGCACTCGGGTACATTCTTTCCGATACCCTGTCGGCATTGTCCGGCGAACCTTCGGCGATCGTAGCGCTGACCGACGGCGAGGACAACAGATCATTTCTTTCGTTCAATTCTCTGCTTGGTTCGATACAGGAAAGCGGGGCACTCGTTTATCCTCTTTATGTTCCGGCGGGTGTCATTTCGCGCGCCGCCGCCGCAGAAAAGTATGGGACCCGAGACCAGGGCTCGGTTCCGGACCCGTTGCGAGACAAGTATCTGTTCGAGCAACTTACCGAGAAAGCGGCGGAAGAAGGGGAAATGCTGGCACGGATCTCCGGCGGCGTTTACTATCCGATCTCCAGGCTCAGTGAACTGCAGAATGCTTACGACGACATTGTCCGTCAGCTGCGCACATCCTACACTGTCACTTACAGATCTGACCCGACAGCCGCCGACGCCGGGACTTTTCCCCGGATCAGGGTCAAGGTGAAGCGCGAAGGAACGTTCGTTAGGGTTGCGTCGGAGCTGCCGCCAGGAAGTTAATCTGTTAGAGAAGTTACAAGATGGAAGAATCTCTTCTAAGATCCCTGTTCGATGAGCATGAGCGAAAACCGGTGACCGTTTCGGAACTGAATTCCGAGATCAAGTCGCTGCTCGAATCGCGATTTCCGTCAGTCTGGGTCGAAGGGGAGATCACGAACTTCCACTCCGCAGCATCCGGGCACTGGTACTTTTCGCTAACCGACGGCGATTCGTTCATTAAAGCGGCTTGTTTCCGGGGGCAGAACGCCCGCATCCGATTCCGGCCGGAGAACGGCCATCAAGTCAGAGTTCGGGGAAGGGTGACGACCTATGAAAAACAGGGTGTCTACCAACTCATCGTCGATTCGCTGGAACCGGTCGGTGAGGGCGCGCTGGCAGTCGCGTTCGAGCAGATAAAGACCAAGCTTCAGCAGGAGGGGCTCTTCGACGAAGATCTAAAACGTCCGATCCCCCCCTACCCCAGAAAGATCGGGGTTGTGACGTCGCCGAAGGGCGCTGCCGTGCATGACATCCTGACGGTGCTGAGACGGAGGGCCCGCACGGTGAGCGTGATCGTCGTTCCGACTCTTGTTCAGGGTGACAAAGCGGGAGGCCAGATTGCGGACGCGATTCGTCTTGCGAACGAATACAGCGCTGATGCCGGTGAGAACGAGAAGATCGACGTGCTGATCGTTGGCCGCGGCGGCGGTTCGGCGGAAGATCTTTGGGCTTTTAATGAGGAACAGGTCGCACGGGCGATTCGCGGGTCTCAGATCCCAGTGATCTCCGCTGTGGGCCACGAGGTCGATTTTACGATCGCAGACTTTGCCTCGGACTTGCGTGCCGCGACGCCGTCGGCGGCGGCGGAACTTGTGGCGGAACGTGAGGATGTGCTCGAATCGAAAATCGTCGGAGCTCGTACGGAAATGGCGAAGCTCGTTGAATATCGTCTGATCAGGTCCAGGGAAAGGCTCCGCGCCTCGCAGAGCGCCAGGGTGTTTCACGAGTTTCCGCAGAGGCTCAGGGACATTCGTGCGGATATTCGCGAAGGCATCCGAGGATCGCTTGATGTTCTGCGGAGACGCCTTGACCGATACTCCAGGCTGTCAAAGGATCTTGCGCACAGGCTTTCACCGGAGCGGCTTTCGGCAAATGTCGAAGCAAAGAAGAATCGGCTTGCTGCTCTGGATCGGGAGAGCCTTGTGTTGATGCGAAGATCGCTTGCCATTGCGCAAGAGAAGCTAAGCGTCAAGGCAGCCTCGCTCGACGCGCTTTCGCCGCTCTCTGTGCTTACACGCGGATTTTCCCTGACGCGGGATGCCGAAGGACGAATTCTAAGGGATGCGGCGCAGGTGTCGCCCGGAGATCTCGTCAACGTGAAGCTGAGAAGGGGAAGTTTTGATTCAAAGGTGGTTAGCATCCGGCCGGAAGATTGAGAAAGGCCGGGTATATCTCTATGTCGAGAATTGAAGTAAATATGCAGGATGGGATTCACGAAGGAGATGGATTGCAGGAAGATCTGCGATCCGGCAAAGGAAGGTGGAAAGGAATAGTGCTGAAAGCCTTGGCTGTGTTCATTTGCTTGTTCTTCTTGCTCGCGGCGGCAGCTTCGGCAGCCGGTTTTCTGTATTGGCGAAGCCTCTCCGGAACTCCTCAGTATGCCCTTGCGATGATCGTGGACGCCGCAAGAGAAGGCAACGAAAAAGGGATCGAGGAACGGGTCGATGTGGATGCCGTTGTGGAGGATTTCGTTCCGCAAATAACGGATCAGGCGATCGAACTCTATGGACGCGGCCTGCCTCCCGACGTCCTCAAGAAGGCAGAGATCGTGGCCGCGCCGGTGATGCCCGTGATCAAACAGAGAGCAAAGGCGGAGTTGCCGCTGTTGTTAAGAAAAAAGACCCGGAAATTCGAGCGGGTTCCGTTTTGGGTCCTGGTGGTTGGTGCGGACCGCTATCTCGAGATCGAAACCAATGACGATACGGCGGTGATCCGCGGAAGGCATGAGGACCGTGAACTTGAGCTCCGGATGATGAAGAAGGACGGCTACTGGAAAGTGGTCGGAGTGAAAGATGAGGCGTTGGCCAGAAAGATCGCGGAAAAGATCGGACAGGAACTGATCCTGCTCGCAAAACAGGCGGGAAAGGACGGGATCGAGGACGTCGGACGCAAGCTTGGTCTGGACGGGATCGGAGACCTTATGAAACAGGCGGAGGACATTTTTAGGTAGCAATGGAAAAGACCGTATCATTCGAAGAATCGCTGAAGTCGCTGGAAGACATTGTCGCCCAACTGGAAGAGGGTGAGCTTCCCCTGGAGAAGAGCCTTGAACTCTTTGAAGAAGGAGTTAAGCTGTCGAGGATGTGTCAGCAGAGACTTGAAAAGGCGGAGAGACGGATCGAGATGCTTGTAAAGGATTCGAACGGCGAACCGGTTATCGAAGCATTTGAAGAGGACGCAGAAGCCGAGGACCAGGATTGAGTGCGGGCTGATACAAAAAAAGAAACCGGCTCGGACGTGCCGTGCCGGTTCCTTTTTCGCCTGGAGGGGCAGTGATGAGACTGTCTATCTCCTGTCGCTCTTGATCATCACTTTGGCGAGTTGTTCATATCCGCTTCCGCGGACTTCCTTCTCGTCCCTGGACACGCCGACATAGACCGAGATGGTCGGGGAATTGACCTTCCTGAGGAAGTAACGGTCGCCGTACTTGTAGAAGGTCAGATTGCTCTGGTCGAACGAGCTCAGGGAATCATTTGAGTTTCCCGCGACGAGGAACTTGGCGATCGTGCCTTCGAGATCTTCGATAAGGACTGCGTTCTGGTTTTCCCTTGTAACCCTGTACTTGCCTGCGGGATACTTGTCGTTTCCGATCTGGAAGTCAAAAGGAACAGCGAAGGTGACGGCTGAAGCGGAAGGTGCGGTGCCGGCGCTTACGATTACTGCCGAAACCGATAGAATTAACGCGATCGCGATTGCTTTGAATGAATGCATTCTCATAATTATGTATTTCTCCTCGTAAATTAGTGGTCCGGGGACCGCAGAACCCTACGATGTCCCCGGACGTATCACCTGCATAGGAAAGAACAATTGAACATCTTGTTCGGTGATTACCATCGCAATGGTCGTGCCATCTTCACAGCAGAAGTCAAAAAAGGCTGTAAAATTAGTGTTGTCAACAAGTTAAAATATAAGAACGCGGGTTCGGCGGATCAGGTCCCGGGACATGTCCTTTCGAAACGCTAACCTCCAGGATAGCCGTACTAACCTAAAAGATAGATATCGGAACTAAAGCGGTGACGGAATGACGGAAGCAAGGATCAGGATAGTCTTCGCGGACGGCAAGGAAAAAAGGATCGACCTGAAACCGGGTCGGACCCTGATCGGCAGAGGCGATGGAAACGACATACGGCTGAGACACCCTTCGATCTCAAGAACCCATTGCGAGATCGTCCACGAAGACGACGGGTACGTAATAAGGGACCTCGGCAGCCTGAACGGAACAACAGTGGGAGAGCAGCCGGCGGACGGCGTTTTGCTGCGAGACGGGGACCGGATCGTGGCAGGGGACTTCACGATTTTGTTTGAAGACGAGAGCGCCCCGTACGCCAGGTTCTGCGACGTAGAGATCGATGAAGAGCCATTCTCGCTGCCGGCTGACTCGATCTCGCTCGGACTCGACAACATTGTCGCGACGATGGCCCGCGACCTGAACGCGATCCTGAAGGTGACAGCGAAGATCAACGCTGTTCACGATGTAGAAGAACTTCAGAAGGCTCTTCTGAGTGAGATCTTTGAGGTCGTGCCCGCCGGTTCCGGTGCGATCATTCTTGTCGACAGCGACTTCGGCTTTGCGGAGGTTGTCGGCCTCGACCGAGGGCGCACCGGCGGACATGTAAACGTAAGCCGCACGATGATCAACCGGGTGCTGCAGGACCGTACGGTCATTCTCGCGAACGATATAATTAGCGACGCAAGGGAATCGACGCCGGAGAGCCTGGCGGTGGCCGGTGTCTCATCACTTCTCTGCGTTCCGATGTACCTTTTTGAAAAGGTGGTCGGCGCAATATATCTGTCAACAAGTTCCGAGGCCGAGACCTTTGACGAAAGTCACCTTCGGTTTATGACGGCGATCGCGCCGATCGCCTCTGTGGCCATCGAGAACGCCAGAAACTTCTCCTCGCTCCAAATCGAGAACGTGCGGCTGAAGGCTGAAACGCTGCTTGAACGAAACATGATCGGCGAAAGCGCTTCGATGAAAGAGGTGTACGGGTTTATCGCCAAGGCGGCCCCGAGCGAGGCGACGATCCTGATCGAAGGCGAAAGCGGGACAGGGAAAGAGCTGGCCGCGCGCGCAATCGTGGTCAACAGTCAGCGCAAGGAAGAGCCGCTGGTAATAATAAACTGTGCGACCCTGACCGAAAATCTTCTTGAATCTGAACTTTTCGGTCACGAGAAAGGGTCGTTTACCGGCGCGACGGCACAAAAGAAAGGCAAGGTCGAGATCGCCCACGGAGGTACTCTTTTCCTTGACGAGATCGGCGAACTTCCTCTTTCCCTACAGGCGAAACTGCTGAGGGTGATCCAGGAAAGAGAACTTGAGCGGATCGGAGGCGTTCAGCGAATCCCGGTCGACGTCCGGATCATCGCTGCGACCAACCGGGATCTTGAAGAGGAAGTGAAGAACGGCACCTTCCGCCAGGACCTGTTCTATCGACTCAACGTGATGAAATTGCGTATGCCGCCGCTCCGGGAAAGGACGAGCGACGTGATGGTCCTGGCGGAAACGTTTCTCAATGACTACGCGAGAAAGAATGGCCGCCAGCTTAAGGGCTTCTCCGAAAAGGCCAGGGATATGATGCTAAGGCACGAGTATCCCGGCAACGTGAGGGAACTTGAGAACGCGATCGAACGCGCGGTGATCCTCAGTTCCGGCGAATGGATCGCTGCGGAAGACCTGCCTGAAGAGTTCCACCGCGGCTCCGGCTCAGCCGGAGATCCGTCCGTCGAGATCGTTCCCCTTCAGGAAGGGATCCGGTCAAAAAAGAAGCAGATGATAATCGAAGCTTTTCAGAAAGCTAACGGCAGCTACGTCGACACAGCGAAGATCCTGGACGTACATCCCAATTATCTCCACAGGCTTATCAAGTCCCTCGACATTAAGAGCGAACTTGAGGATCTTTCGGGATGACCCGTCAGGCGCTCAAGGAAAAGAACCACACCGCTTCCGACCTCCCGAACAGCGGCGTCCCGGGTGCGGCATCGCCACCGGCGCCGACATGGATGATCTGGTTGTAATAGGTGCTCCCGTTCCAAAGATCAATGTGGTCGCCTCGCCTCGACGCCTGGCCTTCTCTCTGGAAACAATTGTCGAAATAGACGATGCCTGTCCTGCCGGCGAGTTCGCCTGCCGCTGAGTTCACTGCGTTGCCATTCCATCTTTGCGGTTCGCCCCATATCTTCTTCAGGTACTTCGCAAGTTCGTTGGCTCCGACCAAGTGCTGAACTTCAAGCTGGCATCGCGAGCGCCCGCTGTGAACGCGCCTTCGGGGATCGAAAGCGTCGAGACTGAAGCCGCAACGCTCGAGCGCTACGCTCATTCTGACAGCGCATTGGTTTGTGATCCCGGCCTTGCATGGCGCTGAGTCCACCCGGTAGTCCTCATACGCGCGTATCATCAGCTGACAAGAAGGCGTTATGTAGCAGCCATTTACGAGAGATGTCCAGTCTGGCATTGTAGATTTGTCCTCCAAAGGTCGATCGAGTCGTGTTCCGGGATCCTATGGAAGGATCTTATTGGCGAGTCGGATCTCGGAGCGCCGTTCGCGGTCTGGAAAAACGAGCTCGGTCATTCCTCCTCTTCATCTGATTTTGCTAAACGATCCAAAGGCTCCGGGAGGTTGAGGCTACCCGGGGTCCCACTATCCAGTCTTTCGATCTGCCGAGCGGCAAATGGACGGGGCCCTCTGCGGAAGTTTGCAGAAGGCCCCGTTCAAGACATCCAAATCTAGCGAACCGTGTTCGCTAATCCCTTCGCATAAAGATCGAAAGCACGTACCAGAACAGCAGTGCGACACTGGCAAAAAGGCCAAGCGCCGCCGCCACGTGCTGGTCGGTCCTGTACTGGTGAAGAATGTTCGAGGTTTCATACAAGATGGCGCCTCCGGCAAACGCGACCATCACGAAGGCAAACAGGCTTCCGAGTCCGAAACCGAAGACCAGGCCGGATACGATGAACCCGAGGGCAACGAATCCGCCGATCGCCAGGATCGGTCCGAGAAAAGAAAAGTCCTTTCTTGTTAAGAAGACGACCGCTGTTAGTCCCAGGAAGAGGCCCCCGGTGACGATTCCGGCCTGAAAGATCGTTGTCAACCCGTCAGATCTTACAGCTGCCATGAACAGGAGAGGAAGAAATATCACCGACTCCGCAAGCGTGAACAGGATCAGGCCCATATATTGAAGGTATCTTGAAGT
Organism: Acidobacteriota bacterium; assembly: GCA_024640445.1. GTDB lineage: Bacteria > Acidobacteriota > Blastocatellia > Pyrinomonadales > Pyrinomonadaceae > Aridibacter. Next base: position 17,250 of record JAHEEZ010000041.1, read on the forward strand.
CGAAGAGCGCGCCCAGGACTGGGCGAGCCAGGAAACTCCCATGAACAGAAGCAGTACGATCAACCACGAATAGGGACCTCCCAACATTGTCTGTGCGATCCATAGCCCCCTTCCCGAACCGATCAGGTACGAAACTATGGCAGCGAAAAGGGCGACCGCGCCAACAAGGTGGACATAGGTCTTCCTGATGAATGCGGCTCTTTCCTCCGGAATCGCGTCCGCTGCCGTGATTCCCCTGACCTGATTTACAAATGCGTTGTTTTCCATTCTTTCTCCGTCTGACCCGTTTTCCTCTTACACATCTCCGGCGGCGGAATGCCTTACCGAAAAAAATTGCGAATCGATTAGAAAGTATAACAACCGAATGCTTTGCCTCTCAATTTCGTTTTACCGGATTTCCCGTCACTTAGCCCGTTGGGACGTGAACGGGGGTCTGTCAGAAGGGTGAATTTTTCACGTGGGACGATGAATTTTTCGCGTAGTTCGGGATTTCAAATGGGGTAGTCAGGCTTGAAAGCACCATAAAATGGAGGTCAGCCAGGTGATTACCAGAGGCACGGCTCTTGCGACCTTTACTCGATAAGTAAACAGGTATCTTAGATACCAGGATGGAAGCCGGCTGCTCTTGAGGAGGCTAGTGCGTCCATTGACCGACTCGCGCGGAGTCCGTTCTATCCATCTGACAAATTGTTTTGAATCGATGATCGGACAAGGGAGGTCTGAAATGTATGGCAGAAAATACTTTCTATTGACGGCGGTTTTCCTCGCAGCCGCGATTCTTATCCAATTCGGCCCCGCCTCATCGGCGAATTCACTCCGCATGGCCAAGGAGACGAAGAACGAGCAGCCGAACTCGAGTAAGATCAAGAATTCACGGTCAGCCCTGCCCCTGGCAGGAATCTCCTGGCGGACCGTGGCAAACAACGGATTTTACATACCAAAGACCAAGAAACTCTACAACAGCTACAATCAGCCATCGGTGAGCGTTGACGGGTCGGTCGTGTTCCGTGCCCGTGGAAAAGGGCATCCAAGGGCGACTGGTATCTATTTCAGAAACATGGTCGGCGGATATATAGACAGCTTCGCGGATCTCCTGACGGAGGTGCCTTACCCCAACAACCTGGGGACGAGCTTCAATGAATTCCCGTCGATACCCAGGATATCACCGAACACGGCACTTGTCGCAACGAGGGGAAATCACCAACCGGTCTACGAATACGTGCTTCCCGACAAGACGGAAACCCGCGCGGGAACGACTGGCATTTACGTCGTTCTCGACAAGCAAACCGTCGTTACCGGAGCGGCGAAACTGGGGTCAGTTCCGGAATTCGAATTCTTCGCTGTGCCTGGGACAAAACCGGCTGTTCCATTCGACGTGTTTCCGGGATCGCCGGCTATCACTGATGACGGAACGATAGTCTTCAAGGGCAACTACACGGAGGATGGAATAAGCAAGACGGGTGCATTTTTCAGGCCTGTTCTGAATACACCGGCAGGCGGTTACTCGTCACCCAAGGTGCTTGCTACATCTGACACAGAAATTCCAAACGCTCCGCCGAGTGCAAACTTCAAGATCATGACCTTTGGTTCCGTGGCCCCGCCGACCGCAGCCGGATTCCAGGCGGTTTTTGTCGCGCTGGATAACGAGGACGATCCGCATTTCGGGGGAATATATCTTGCACAGTTAGTGGGCAACCCGGATCTTGTGCCGCTGGTGGAGATCGGAAAACCCGTTCCGGGAATCGACATGCCGCCGGTTCGGAAGATCGGAGAGGCGCTGTCATTCGATGGAAGGTTCGTCGCATTTTGGGCGGCCTGGGGAAACGAAACCAAGACCGTCAGGCTTTACTGTCCGGAAGAAGGAAATGCCGACCGCAGGGCGTTCTGCAACGGGCTCGATCCGCTGAGCAGGTTTGATAAGGAACTTGAGAGGTGGTTCCAGGAGAAACCGGTTCCGCTGTACCAGGGTCTCTTCGTTCTTGACACATACTCGGACACCGCATACAAGGTTTCGGACACCGAGGACTTTGATGATTTTCTTTTCTGGGGTTACACCGGGATGGTTCCCGGCGGCGGCCACGAGGGCGGTGACGACAGTGACGGAGAAGAACCACGCTGGCGCTCGAGTGCGTATGCGAGCGTCTATGACGGCAGGATCGCGTTCAAGGCAAGGACCGGATACCTTGACAAAAAGAACACTTACTTTGAGCCCGTCGACGGCATTTACCTGAGAGAGTTTCTGGATGCCGGCGGGATCAGCACCGTTATAGAAACAGGAATGGACGGAGGGATCCTTGATCCGACGATGCCTCCCCCGCTGCAGCTGGTCTATCCGATCACAGAAGTCGGGATCGAGCGTGAAGGACTGCGCGGCCGGAACCTTGTCATCAACGCCAAAATGGGAACTGAAGAAGATGGCTGGGGCGGCATATACTTTGGATCGATTGGCTCGTTAGCGTTCGAAGCAAAGAACATTAAGCGATAGCCGCATCCATTTTCTTGTTTATTGAACGGGCGCCGG
>JAHEEZ010000234.1 GCA_024640445.1 Acidobacteriota bacterium
ATCGTGAATCGTAAATCGTGAATGGAGGAGGGCGGAAACGCGACCGTGAGGGAGCGTGCCCAGGGATCGTAAATCGTGAATCGTAAATCGTGAATGGAGGAGGGCGGAAACGCGACCGTGAGGGAGCGTGCCGGTGGATCGTGAATCGTGAGATCTCAGTCGCGAAGTGTACGACACACTTCAGTTTGTCGATCTCTACATGAAAGAGACCGGAGACGGTAAAACGGGTGCACAGATTTGAAACTATGGCACCCGTTGTTGTTATTTCGCTCACTATCCCACCCATGAATGGGCGGGCTAAACAACACGGGCGGGCTAAACGGTTCATTGTTTACGGCACCGTGACGCTGTTCGGAATCGGTTGGTCTCCGCTGAGCCCGAACTGGACCGCCTGGAATCCTGATGTCGATCCGTTGATGAACCAGGTCGCCAGAGACGGCCTGTAAACGGCGGCGTCCGTCACTCCGTCCCCGTCGTAGTCTCCCGGGGCGTGTATGTCGCCGGGCGCTCCCCATGGGAATGCGAAGAATGAACTGTCCTCGCTTCTTATCACGAAGAACTCGGAGGTAGAAGGACGATAGAACGCCACGTCCGCCTTTCCGTCTCCCGTGTAGTCTCCTATCGCAGTCCTGTCTCCCGCAGTTCCGAACTGTATCCCGAGCACTCCTGCGGTAGATCTCAACTGCCACCACTGGTTCACGCTCGGACGGTAAACAGCCACGTCATCTTTCCCGTCTCCGTCGAAGTCAGCCACCGTTGGCTTGTCCTCCGCGACACCGAACGGAACAGCAGACACTCCCCCGTCTGAAGACCGGAGTATGAACCACGTTCCCGCAGAGGGGCGATAGACTGCGGGATCGGCCTTTCCGTCCCCGTCAAAGTCTCCGGGAGCGGGAATGTCGCCCGTTCCCCCGAACGGGAACGCGTAGAATGTGAAGTCCTCACTCCTTAAGACATACCAGGTCGAATCCGATGGCCGCCAAAAAGCGACATCAGCCTTTCCGTCTCCTGTGAAATCAGCGGGTACGAGCTTGTCGTCCGGAGCTCCGAAGGTGATACCGAGAGCGGTGATGGTCTGGCTTCTCAGGATCCACCACTGGGAAGAACTGCCCAAAGGAGCGGCATTGTCGAGAAGGAAAGACGGAGTCGGGCGGAAGATGGACACGTCCGTCCTCCGGTCACCGTCGAAATCGAATACCGCCGATGCCGCGGAAGCCGTTCCGACGTTCGGAAGTCCGGGCGTCAACGCACCGTTAGGCGGGAAATTGGCACTTACCTGATTCAGATCGTAGTTAAGCGAATTCGCACCTCCGCTCATATCGCCGTAATACCAGGCCGCAACAGATAACGATGTCGAATCGCCCAAAAATCTGGTTACCATGTCCGGCGCGTCTCCCTCCACCCACGCTCCTGTGCGCGGAAGTGCCACGCCTCCGTAAACTATGTCCCCGGCGTTTCCGTCCGAAAGACCTACCGCGTCCACAACAGAAGCGTTTAGGGGAAGTCCGTCAAGAGTTCCGTTATTGTCGGTATCCAGGTCCATACCGGGCGTGATCGCCGTGGTCGGACTGTAGATCAAAAGAAATGAGTTGGTGCCGTTCTCAAGTATTCCCGCGCCGCCGAACTGGGCAAACCTGAAGACCAGAGTACCTGAAGGTGCGCCGTAGTTCCTTCCATCACAGGTACCCGACGGATCCAACCCAGTGACCACCAACAGTCCATTCGTTCCGAGAACGCCGGATGTCAGATCGATGACGAAATCGGCCGTGCCCAGGGTGCTATTCGAATCGCCCTCAACGGTGGCGAAGTACATACCGGCCAACCATGTGCTGGGGGCACCAATAAGCTCGATATACTCGCAGTTGGAATCAGGGCCCTCCGGGTTAACTACAATCTCATTTATCAGCGCAGGACTTACCATCCCCACGTTAATGGCGGACGCTTTGACCGGCCCAGCTATTACTGACTTATGATCATCATTTCGCGTCACGGACGTCCAGTTCGCGCTTAAGTTGAATCTCTCGCCGCCAAAAGCAACCGCCGCCGTCAACAGAACGAAAGCCGACAGACAATACCCTCTCACCGCCAGCCAATTTCCTTTAGAACACATATTTAGATCTCCCTTTTTCTTGAATCGTTCTGAAGACGTCTTTGGCCCGGCAGCCCAATTGGATGCAAGGATTTTGGCCCGAAATACAACCCTATTCCGGGGAACCGTCCACTCTAGCAGCTGCTCCCCAGAAAATTGATATTTTCCACTCCAACGCGGCTAAACAAAAGGTGTCCTACTAGTGTGGTCATCTATACAGCCATAGTGAATGGAACGCAAGTTGCCGGCTATCTTATTTCGTCTAAACCGATTACACCCTTTCTACAGCGTTTGCTTCGAGGATTTGGAAAGTCACGCTGGTCTGCCAGAGCGAGCACTAATGGCGCGCAAAAATCCGGAATGACGGTCATCCACCCCCAATCGCCGGCTTCGATCTCAATCAGTTCGACCGCGAGAATGTCCCCGCGCTTGGCTCCTTCCACATAAATCGGACCAGTCAACTTGTGGACGAGGCCCACATTGACGTCGGTAGGTTCCTTGGAGTCAATGGTGAACTGGCCACACGTCGCCTCGTTTGCGAACGCCTCAATGATGCTGCCCGACGGAACGCGAACGGCCGGTTCTATCAGGCGGCTGAATTTGTTGTGCGTCTGGTCGTTGCGAAGCGCGTAATCAGGCTCGGCAGGCGGTTGTCGGCTGCTCGTTGATTCCGGCAATGAAGTGCATCCGACGGTGCAGAGCATCACGATGCACGCAACGCATTGAACGACTCCCGGTAAGCGAATCAGGGATATTTGCAGCTATAAATTTTCACTATTGTGCAGGCAGACGATCCAGATGACTTAGAGCGAAACCTCCAAGAAGCCCGCCAAAGTTCAACGGACGACGCGATAAGAAAGCCGCTGCGTCGCTCTCGAGTCGGTTGATCCGTTAGACATTTTCTTGATAGCCGAACATTGGTAGAATCAGATTTCCATCCGCACGAATACACATACAAAAGCTATTATTGCAGTGTCCGCTCGTGTTAAATCTTTTCAAAACGGTGCTTCATAATGCGCCCGGATCGCACGATAAAATGTGTAATGTCACCTTTTTCGTTGCGGTGAAACTGAATTGTCGCGGTGTACCTTATACCCGGATAAGACTCGCCGATGAACCGAAACCGGTCTGTGCTATCGTCCGGCACGAGCGGCGTGTCGGCGATCGTCGGCCTCTTGATAATCAATTTGCCGTCCGCATTTTGTTCAATCGTCCAGTAGAAGTCCAGATGCGGACTGTAAAACTTGCCGGTGAAAGCCGCGATTTGCTCGCGTGCCGGCTGCCACAACGGGCTTTCGTCCTTGATCATCGTTACGCCCGGAAAGCCGTCGTCGTATTTCACTTCCACTTGCAAGGGCGAGTCTGTTGCGGCACGGCTGAAAGTGAACTGAGTCCCGAAACCTTCTTCACCATAAAAGAAAATGCCGTCGCCGACCGGAACTAGCGTGATGACATAACCGGGGTTGTAGATCGCCTTCAGTTTGTCGCCCTCGATGAAAAACTCGCTAAACTTCCGCAGCGGAACGAGGCTTTCCCACGATACCTGATCTTGCCAGAGGTATCTGCCCGTATATTTTTTCAACTCGCTTACGGGGACTGCGATCTGCCTGCTCAAAAGCTCAGGTTTCGCCGGGGGCTGAACGCCTAAGAGGTAATCCGCAATTTCCAAATTCTGTTTGCCAAAGCCATCGAATTCGATATTGCCGAGCGTTATGATCGTCAGCCGTTCAGCGACGATCCTGGTCATGTATATCCAGCCGTTTACGCCCTCATGCACGATGGCAGTTTTTCCGCCGATCCGTCTTTCCGAATAACCGACGACCGAATGGTTCTCTTTGCCGGGAATCTTGCGCACTTCGTCCCACAGACGCGCGGCGGCACGCGCTATTTCCGTAGACGGATCGGCGTGCGCCTCCGCCCAAAGCTGCAGATCTTCAGCGTTCGTCAAAATGAAATAATTGCCGCCCGGCGAAGTTTTCTGAACGCTTCCATGGGCGTATTTGTCCGCGCCTGCAGGTAGGTACCCATCGGCTTTGTCACGAATGACGTCGTGGGGGTCGCGCTGCATCGCGGTCGAGCGCATATTGAGAGGCTCGAACATCCTCGTTCGGATCCAGTCGGGCAGCTTCGTTCCCGAAGCCCGTTCCATCACGAGGCGCAGGAGCCCAAAATCCGAGTTACTGTAGAGATAACCCTTCCCCGGTTCGATTTCCGGTTCGGGTTGGGCGGCGAGAAACTGCAGAAATTGCGATTCGTCGAAACGGTTCGCCATACTCGCCTGTGTCAACAGCAACACAGCCCACTCGTCCGAAAAGCCGCTCCGGTGATTGAGTAAATCCCGGATGGTGACATTTTCCGACCAGACGGGCAGTTGCGGAAAGAATTTGCGAACCCGGTCATCAAACTTCAAGATGCCGTCGCCTTCCATCAAAACGGCAGCGATGGCAATGAACTCCCGCGCTTCTGAATACGGCATCCGAACTACCGTCTTGTGCGAAAACGGAACGCGATGCTCAAGACTCGCCATTCCATAGGATTTCTTCACCAGAATCTTGCCGTCTTTCAGGACAGACACGGCGCAGCCGGGCGCAGAATCATTGTTAAAGGGAGCGAATAAAGCGTCCAGTTCCGCTTCAAGTTTTGATTTTACAACTTGTTCCTGGCGGTTCATGACAGGTTGCCCGTCCTGCGCGACCGAAAATGCTGGCATCAAGATGGACAGCGTCAATAAAATGAATAACCTTTTCATCAATACACTTTTCCGATTACACGAAGATGTCGAAAAGCTTCAATCAGGCCCGGACGCAAAGCGGCTTCAGCCTGAATGAATGGTTAGGTGGCGCCCCGCCAACCGACCTTGCGGCGTTCGGTAGTATCCAGACGGGGATGTGTTTGAAATACGCCGTCAGCGCCATGGCAAAAGAAACCGGACACGTCGGAACAGTATAGTTCAAGACCATTCAATTATGACGAAAATGGCGGAAGGGGAGGCTCTTGCGTGAGTTCGAGTGTGACGCCGTCAGGCCTTTATTTGAAGAATGTTGGGGAACGTGTCAGAAACCCGGCTCGTGTTCTCTGAAACACTCCGAACTCTGTAAACGAGGCCAACTCACTAAGCTCGGCTAACCCGGTGAACTCAGCAGCCCGCTGAAGTCCCCTTACGCCCTCTTGCAGCCGGGACACGTGCATCCCAACAAAAAAGCCCGGCCAAGATGACCGGGCTTCTTCAATATGGTGATCCGAGCAGGGCTCGAACCTGCGACCCACTGGTTAAAAGTCTGAAAATGGGGTTCGGCTGATTTCGGAAGAGTTCGGTTAAGTTCTGTTTATATTGAAGTTACAGCAACAACTGTTCATTTTAGTTCTTACAAGTTCGCCCCAAATCT
>JAHEEZ010000235.1 GCA_024640445.1 Acidobacteriota bacterium
GTTCATCAACCGATCGAGGGACGGCTTCCAGGCGGTACAGTTCGGACTGAACGGAGACGTGCCGATTCCTTCAACGGTCAGTGTTCAATGAGCAAGGATCATGTATCAGGGAGCATGGATCACGTTTCAGGTATCAAGTTTGAGGTTCTAAGTTCAAAATTCCAGGTTCCAGATATTGCCTCACGAGTCAATTGATCCATGACACCTGATCCCTGATCCCTGATACCTGATACCTGATACCTGATCACAGTTTAGCCCGCCCATTCATGGGTGGGACACGGCAGGCAATGACGAAAAACAAGAGGAGACAGGAGCAATCGTACGACACACTTTAGTTTGTCGCCGGCTTTTTCAAATCGGCACGCTCCCTGACGGTCGCGTTTCCGCCATTCACGATTCACCATTCACGATCCCTGGGCACGCTCCCTGACGGTCGCGTTTCTGCCATTCACGATTCACGATTCACGATTCACGATCCCCGGGCACGCTCCCTCACGGTCGCGTTTCCGCCTTCTCCATTCACGATTCACTATTCACGATTCACTATTCACGATTCACCATTCACGATCCACCGGCACGCTTCCAAAATCCTCCCGAACTCGATAGACTCAAATGTCAGCCCAGCTGCTTCAATTTTTGCTTCGCGCCGGGCGGCGCATTGGGCAGGGACGGGTACTGCCCCGGCAATTCTTGACAGACTCGCGAGACTCGAAAGACTCACGAGATACGACAGACTCGAAAGACTCGAAAGACTCTCCTCACACGTTTTATGGAATTCCTCGAATCGCTTAATGACCGGCAAATTGAAGCCGTCAAACACACCGAAGGCCCGCTTCTCATACTTGCCGGCGCGGGTTCAGGCAAAACCCGCGTTATCACCGTCCGGATCGCTTACATTATTGCGAAAGAGATCGCCCTGCCGCACGAGATCCTCGCCGTCACCTTCACCAATAAGGCAGCCGGCGAAATGCGTGAGCGAGTCGAAGAACTTCTGCGCGGCCGGAAACTCAGGTCCGCACCGCTTATCTCGACCTTTCACAGCCTTTGTGTGCGGATATTGCGAAGGGATATTGAGACGCTCGAGGAAGGCTATACAAGATCGTTTACCATCTATGACACGGATGATTCGCTGAAGGTGATAAAGGCCTGCGTGAAGGACCTGGGTCTAGATCCGAAACAGCTTTCTCCGAGGCAGGTCCTCAGCGCTATAAGCGCCTCGAAGAACCGGGGCGAGGATCACGAGATGTTTGCTTCCCGAACCGACGGGTACGACGAAAAACGTGCGTCGATCGCGCGGATCTTCAAGATGTACGAAGAGCGTTTGGGTAGGGCGAATGCGCTCGATTTCGATGACCTTCTGATCAAGACCGTACGTCTTCTCCGAAAAGTCCCTGAGGTCCGTTCGAAGTATAACGACCTTTACAGATACATACTGGTCGACGAATACCAGGACACAAATCCGCTTCAGTTCGCACTCGTAAAATACCTTACCGAAAAACAGCAGAACATATGCGTCGTGGGTGACGATGCGCAGAGCATCTACGGCTTCCGCATGGCCGACATACGGAACATCCTCGACTTTGAGAAACACTTTCCGAAAGCGAAGGTCGTCCTGCTTGAGCAGAACTACCGGTCCACCCAGACGATCCTCGATGTCGCCGATTCAGTGATCAGCAATAATCTAAGCCGAAAAGAGAAGAAGCTCTGGACCCAGAAGCAAGGCGGAGACCGTATTTTTTACTACCAGGCGTTCGACGCGGACACCGAAGCCCGTTTTGTAGCTTCAAAGATCTACGATCACCGGAGAATGAATCCGAGGGACAAGGTGGCGGTTCTCTACAGGACAAATGCCCAGTCCAGGGTTTTCGAAGAGTCTCTGCGCAAGATGCGCATCGATTACAACATAGTCGGCGGTTTCTCGTTTTATGAGCGCGCCGAGGTAAAGGACATCATTGCGTATCTCAAACTGTCGCTGAATCCCTCGGACGATATTGCCCTGCTTCGAGTGATCAACACTCCGACGCGTGGCCTCGGCAAGACCTCGCTCGACGAACTCTCGCGCTATGCACGTGAAGCGGGAGTGTCGCACTGGGAAGCGATCTGCGCGATCACCGATGACAAATACGAAGGCCCGCCGATCAGCCTTACGCCCAGGGCAAAGAACGCCCTGAAAGTATTCAAAGAGATCATCGGGGGATTGCAGGAGAAGGTCTCGGATGCTTCCGGATCAGACCGGCCGGTTTCCGGCGTAGTGGTCTCGGCGATCGAGAGTACGGGCTACGCAAACAGCCTTCGAAGCGAGAACTCGGATGAAGCCGAGTCAAGACTTGCCAATCTCGAGGAACTGGTCAACGCCGCGGTCGATTACGATGAGCAGGAAGAGAACGGCATGCGTGATTTCATCGATCACGCAGCGCTTACCTCCGATACGGACAAGTTTGACAAGACCGCCCCGGTGACGCTTATGACCGTCCACGCCGCGAAGGGACTGGAATTCCCGGTCGTGTTCATCGTCGGCCTTGAAGACGGCATATTCCCACACGCAAGAAGCATAAACGATCCATTGGAACTCGAAGAAGAAAGGCGGCTTGCCTATGTCGCCATCACGCGCGCCGAGAAGACCCTTTACGTCACCCATTCGACCCGCCGCAGGATCTACGGCGAGGAAATGGCAGCGGAGCCCTCCCAGTTCCTGAACGAGATGCCGCTTGAGATGATCGACGATCTTTCACAGGGCAATTCATGGCTTTCGTTCGCAAAGAGCGACACGGTCAAGGACAACATATACGCGGCCAGGGCCCTGAAAGGAGAGAATCGCTCGCAGGAACCCCGCGCCAAAGTTACGGGCAAGACATACGACACGGCGGACGCCGTAGCGGAATTCTTCAAGACGCGTAAGACCGCGGCGGGCACTCCAGCCGAGCAGCCTAAGAAAGAAGCGACGGGAATCGACAAATTGAAAGAATTCGCGTCTCGAGACCGCAAGCCGGCTCCTGAGGCGCCACAAGGAAAGTTCATTCCGGGTGTCCACGTGCGCCATTCGAAATACGGTCGCGGCCTTATCCTTCGACGCGAAGGGTCCGGCGACAACGTCAAACTCACCGTCAGCTTCCCAGGCTACGGACAGAAGAAACTGATCGAGAAATACGCGAATCTAGAGGTCGCTTGAAATGAGTTTGGCGAGTTTCTAGAGTTTACCGAGTTCGGCGGGTTTTCCGGGTTAGCCGGTTCCTCTCTCAAAAAAATCCAATTTTGCAGTTAACGATGTGACACCACAGGCTCGGGCTATAGTCCGCGAAGCGGACGAAACAACATAGCCCCGCGTGGAGCGAAGCGGAACGTGGGGTACGCGGACCCCACGATCATAGAGCCGCTTCAGCGGCTAGAGAAAAGATTTCAGCGAGCTTTCTGAGTTCAGCGGGTTTACCGAGTTTGCCGAGTTCAGTAGGTTAGCCGCACTTGAAATTTCGCTAAGGTTCATTTTCGGACGGTACGAGTTTAGCGAGGTGCTATCCGGCACCCAGGATCAGGGCGGCTCATCTTTGCTCTAAACCCCTGATTTCTCAGTGCTCCCCTCATTCTCCGCAGTGAAATCCCTCCTCTTGCGATTCCGCAAATGACCGCGAAACAACCGATTCGCGGACTCGCCGCATCTTCAACAATTGTAAGCAGTTACAAATTCCAATCCGCCATTTTCAAATACTACGAAAGGACGAAGAACTATGAATAAGACCATGCTGCTTACGCTAATCCTGCTCTGCCAGGCCGCCGTGCTCGCGCAGACTCCCAATGAACAAACGCTTCCGATCAAACGCGTGATCCTGTATTCAAACGGCGTCGCGCACATTGAACGTCGGGGTGTCATCAACGGAAACGCGGAGATCAATCTCTCGTTCAAGCAATCTCAGATCGATGACGTGCTCAAGTCGATGATCGTGATCGATCTCGGCGAGGGCCGCATCGGAGCCGTTTCGTACAATTCGTCCGCGCCGCCTTCGGCAAGGATCGCCGAAATACCTTTCTCCGTAGATGCAAGCTCTGAAAAAGATGACGAAGAAGGCGGGATCGCGGGCGTCCTTGGACAACTCCAGGGAGCCAAAGTAGCCGTGACCTCGACGAGGGGACCTGTGACCGGCGCGATCCTGACAGTGGAGCCGCGCGAGGTGAAGAGCGAAAAAGGCACCTATACGACCCATTTTCTGGTGATCGCCTCGGAAAGCGGCGAGATCACAAGCCTGGACCTGGATGATGTGCGGAGCGTGAAATTGCTCGACAAGGATACGCAGCGCGACGTTAACGAATTCGCAGGTGCCTCCGCGTTATCCCGGCGCCGGGACGCGAAGACCATCACCGTTACGAGCGAAGGGACCGGCAGCCGCGAGCTGATGGTCAGCTATACCATCGCTGCCCCGATCTGGAAAACGACCTATCGCGTTGTTCTCGATGAGGAAGGAAAGCCGTTTTTCCAGGGTTGGGCGATCGTCGACAATATCAGCGAAGAGGACTGGAACGGGGTCAAGCTGTCCCTGGTTTCCGGGTCCCCTGTGTCCTTTATCCAGACATTGCAAAAACCGCTCTTCCGGTACAGGCCGGTCGTGCCGATCCCGGATGATCTGAACCTTGATCCTCAGACCTATGATCCGGAGATCGGGTACGGTGAGGGAAACGGAACGGGCGGCGGATCGGGCAACGGAGTGGGGGACGGAATGGGGCGCTCTGTTTCCGGCGGGCGCGGCGATACCTCAAATATCACAATTGATGGAGTAGACGTAAACAGCAATTTCATCGGCGGCGCGCAGACAATGATCTCGAATGAGCTGATCAACAACACATCCGGCGTCGAAACTGCGGCAAAGGGCAACGAGATCGGAGATCTTTTTGAGTACCAGATCGAGCAACCGGTCACGGTTAAGAGAAACCGCTCGGCTCTGATCCCGATCGTCCAGACGAAAATGGACGGCGAGCGCATCTCGATATACAACGAAGGCGCGCGCAAGGACAGGCCTATGAGCGGAATGCTTCTGACAAACCTGACCCCGCTTACGTTCGAAGGCGGAAGCTTGACAGTGATCGACGGCAACGCATACGCAGGCGAGGCTCTGATGGAGAGGCTTAAGCCGAAGGAAAGGCGTCTGATCTCGTTCGCCCTTGATCTTGGCACCACGGTTTCTGTCGACCAAAAGGCCGACCGTGAACCTGCAAAACTGATAAAGGCGGTGGACGGCGTCTTTCAGGTCCATTATTTCAAGACCGACGAGAAGATCTACAAATTGACGAACCAGACCGGCAGGAAAAAGGTCGTCTGGATAGAGCACCCGATCAGGAAGAACTGGTCTCTTTCAGACAGGACCGCGAAACCGGATATCCTGACCGAACGATATTACCGGTTCCGGGTCGAGCTCGAACCTTTCGGAACGAGAACCGTCGAGGTGGCGGAAAGACAGGGATTGATGGACGCGTACCAGCT
>JAHEEZ010000236.1 GCA_024640445.1 Acidobacteriota bacterium
GATCGTAGGTAAGGAAGAACTTCATCCACGGGTCAGCTTCCATCATTGAATCTATCCTCGCGGGAATCGCGGCAATGAGCGCGTCCCGCTTTTCGGGTGTGAGCGAGGTGTCGTGATCGTAAATATTCTTCAACTGGAAATGGAGCGCGCTGCGCGCGGGGTCCGCCACGCCGGCGAGCAGGACGATCGCGCGCAAGTCGGGTTCCTTTTCGGCGACCATCGGCGTGATCACGGCACCCTCGCTGTGGCCGAGTACACCGAGCCGGTCCGCCCTGATCTCTGAACGCGTACGCAGGAACGCGAGTCCGGCACGGATGTCCTCGGCAAAATCGGCGCTTGTCGAGCCCTTGAACACACCGCCCGATTCTCCCGTGCCGCGGTCGTCCATACGCAGCATTGCTATGCCGCGCCGCCCCAGCGAATCCGCGATCTGTCGATAGGGCCGGTATCCTTCGAGACCGAGTTCGCCATCACGGTTCTGCTGGCCGGAGCCCGTGACTATGACGATCGCGCCGACCGGCTTCTTGGCGCTCGCGCTTTTGGGAAGTGTCAATGTACCGGCGAGCGTGTGACCCATCGGCGTCTTCACCAATACCTCCTCCGCGGTGTACGGTGCATCCGCCGGTGCGGAGTAATCCGGCTTGGGCTTGGGTTTAGGCGTTGTTGTCGAAGCAGCCGGCGGGTCGCCTCGTTTGAATGTAAGCGGGATCGTCTGGCCGCCCTGCATGAATTTCCCGGTCAACTCCGTCCGTTCTTTGTTGAGGACGCCTTCGAAGACGATCCCGGCCGCCTTCACTTCAAAGCGCACGTCGTCGCCATTGAGATCGACCGTATCGATCGGGACGGTCGCGCCCTGATCCAGGCTTTCGAATTTACCGGAGTATGTTCCCGATTCCGATTTCGTCACGGTTACGAGAATCCGAAGCTTTGTGCCGCCCGCTTCTAGCAGGCCCTGCCACGAACCTTCAATTCCGTTCGCCTGTGTTTGAGCAAAGACCTGATACGAAAAGGCGATCAGAAGCAGTGTCAACAATTTAGTTCTCATATTTTTTCCTTCTTGTGGTCCGGGCCGGGTCTTCCGGTTCAGATTTTAGGTGGTGGAAGGCACGATTGTAACCTACTTTCCGGAGTGAGACGTGAATTCAATTCCAGCTACCGTGTCGTCCCGAAAAGGCAGTCTCTTCTCGCGGCATTTCTCTGCCGTCGGTATTTTGGTTCATCCGGAACAGCAGACCGGTTTGACCGAAGACATCGGTTGCCCCCGAGGAAACGACTCGACGGGGATTTCCCCAAAAAGCTCTGCGTCTCTGTGCCTCCGCGGTTGTGTTCCGTGAATCGTAAATAGTTGAGAGCATTAACAGCAGAGACGGGAAGGTCTGGAGGCGCGGAGGAATTCAGTAGTGGCAAGTGAAAAAGGCGAAGCCATTCGCTATACTGTCTTCATTCAAAAATTTAGGGGGATATAGATGCGCTTAAACAAACTTGTATTGATCTTGATGGTTGTCGTTCTCGGCATAGGTGCGGTTTTTGCTCAAGACGAGAGGCCCAAGTCGCCGCGTGGCGAGGTCTCAACTCAGATCGGCGACAAATGGATAACCGTCGATTACGGACGCCCGATCCTGCGGGGCCGCCGCGGGGTGTTCAGCTCGGCTGAGGACTTCGGAAAGAAATTGTATGCTGGAGCACCGGTCTGGCGGCTCGGCGCGAACAAGTCGACGCGGTTGAACACCGAGATCGATCTGATGTTTGGCGGCAAGAAACTTCCCGCCGGGGAATACAGCATGTTTGCGGAGGTCGGCGAGTCGGGTTGGACGCTGATCTTTTCCAATCACAAGGCAAAGAACTCAGGGCGTGAACCGGGCGATGGTATCTGGGGTTCCTATAACTATGACAGTTCAAAAGATGTGATCCGGGTACCGATGAAGATCGAGACAATGCCGAACTCGATCGATCAGTTCACCATTGTATTCATGGATGTTACTGATAGCGGCGGCATATTGGGCATTGCCTGGGACAATGTGATGGGTGAGAGCCCCTTCACGGTTGAAACGAAGAAATAAGGGTAGGGGAAGAAGTGACCTGAACCGGGATTCCCGGTCCGGATCGAAGGTGGTGAAGGGACTGCCACCATTTCCGGGCGTTTCGGTAGATTCTGACCATTGAGCGAAGAGAGGCTGTCTGAAAAGGCGGCCTCTTTCTCTTGTCTGGGTTCGGGAAATTACGCGGGCAGCTATTGGATACCTGGAGAATTCGCAACTTGGAATTGTATAGCTATCAGTTGCCCCTCGCTTTAGCGGGGGGACAAGCGCCCAAAGAACAGATCCGGGGCTTTAGCCCCAATGGAAATGCCGGCTGAAGCCGGCCTAAAATCCAGTTTGTCCCGCGATCCCCCGGCTGAAGCCGGGGGCAACTGATGTCTTCGATCAATCCATCGCCCCTTTTCCCGAAAGCGCGATCCAGCTTACGCCAGCTATCGAGAAACAGATGAGGGCGATATGAAGACCTGTTAATTCCGCAATAAGTCTTTACCGGAATGACAAAAGGTGGTCATCGGCGTGAGCGATTAGGCTCGGGTCAAGTACGCATAAGCCCATCCGCCCGCAATATCAGGCGTTTCTACTTACTACGATTTTTAATACAGTGGTTTTTCGACGCAGGAAAGGTGCCCCTAAGTTATTGAAGAGATTGGCAAAGCACTAAATGGATCTCCTGGCCACGCAAATGTACTTCGCCCAAGAAACTGCTCATGACAACTTTCTTAGCAGAGTTTGCTACGATAGCGAAAATGAAGGCATCTTGGTGGCAAATCTGGTTGAGTGGACCCGGAAGGTGGGCTGAAATTCAGCCTGATCGGAACGCCTCTTCTTGAAGGGCGCCAAATGGCCCCATCAGTGGTGATGTTCGCGCTCCATTGTCATCAATTCCAAAACCTGGAGAGCCCTCCTTCCCCGAAGCTAAGTGAAAAGAGGTTTGAGACTTATGCGAATGAAATGCGGATCCGCCGTTATTATTCTTACGTACTTGCTGTTCCTGGCCACGGCAGGTTATGGCAGACCCCAATTAGAGGTCGCGCATCCCGTTCTGCTGATCAAGAACGTCACTTTGATCGACGGAACGGGAACAGCCCCCAGGAATAATGTCTCCGTTTTGATCAGTGACGGGAAGATCGTTGAGATCGGCGACCCATCGGCGGTGAAGGTCCCCAAGTCCGCGTTTGTTATCGACGGCTCCGGAAAATTCCTAATTCCGGGACTGTGGGATATGCACGTTCACACGCTGTACGAAAGCGGGCCGACCAGGTACTTTCCTCTGCTGATCGCCAACGGCGTGACCTCTGTTCGCGATATGAACGGTCCTCTCTCGATCGCCGAGATCAACGGTTTGCGAAAACAGATACGTGCCGGCGAAGTGCTTGGTCCAACGATCTTCGCGCCCGGACCTTTGATCGACGGGCCGCGTCCGCCGAGAGCGATGGGTCCCAATGTTGTAAGCGTGAAGACGGAGGAGGAAGCGCGTGCGGCAGTCAGGGATCTCAAGAAGCAGGGCGCCGATTTCATAAAGATCTACAACAGGATCACGCCTGCACTGCTGGCCTCGATCGCCGATGAATCAAAGAAGCAGGACATCCCTTTCGTTGGGCATATCCCTCATCAGGTAGCTGCAAAGATGGCTTCAGAAGCCGGAATCGCGAGCATCGAGCATTTTTCGGGCGTTCTTGAGGGTGCCTCATTGAATGAAGAGGCGCTTCTGGAAATTTCGCGTGCGATCCTTTCAGGTGACAATCCACCACTTGCGGATCAGATGAAGGTTGTAGAGGCCAGGAAAGAGATTCTCACGGCTATTGATGAAAAGAAGCTCAGGGATTTGATCGATAGATTTCTGCGAAACAAGACATGGCAGACGCCGACGCTTGTTTCCAACCGAATCCTTGCTTGGCCGCCGGACGAACCGCAGTTGCTGAAGGACGAGAGGCTCAGATATGTGACGTTAGAAACGGAAAAGGAATGGTCGGCTAACGGGCTTGGGCGGCGATTACTATTCGGAACAATGAAAGACAGATATCCGAAGATCCTTGAGATCGTCGGTCTGATGAACCGTGCAGGCGTACGATTTCTCGCCGGGACGGACCTTGGCGTCGCCTACGTGTTTGCCGGATCGAGCCTTCACGATGAACTTGAACTCTTTGTGAAAGCGGGCTTGACTCCGATGGAAGCACTGCAAACCGCCACCAAAAACCCTGCAGAGTTTATGGGTGTTGGGAATTCCGTAGGGACTCTGGAGAAGGGCAAAGTCGCGGATATCGTAATTCTTGATGCGAATCCTCTTTCGGACATCAAGAACATCAGAAAGCTCGACGCGGTCATCCTGAGGGGGCGTTACATTGGCCGAAAAGATCTCGACTCGCTGAAGACCAGGCTCGAGAGACCCTCTGAAGGCAGATGACGGTCTCTCTTATGAGGTGTCCAAGACAAGAAAGGAGTTCAGCCTCCATCTTCGTCCCTGCCCCTGAAAGCGTGATCTAGCTGACGCCGGCTATCGAGAAATGATTCAGGAAGGGACAAGGGTCAGCGGTTCGCTACAACCTGTGAGGTTGACCTACTTCGGCTCCGTTAGGAGCCAAATGTCTGTACATCAAAATCCCCTCCCCGGCTCCGTAGGAGCCTAACGTCGATTCCGCAAATTCGGCCCCTAAAGGGGCCGCGTAATTTTTGGTTCGGCCGCTTCTACAGATATTGCGCTCCTACCGGAGCGCGGTGCATTTTGCGGATTCCGTTTGTATCAGTTGCCCCTCGCTTTAGCGCGAGGACAAGCAGCCGAAGAACGGATCCGGGGCTTTAGCCCTAATGGAAATGCCGGCTGAAGCCGGCCTAAAATCCAGGTTGTCCCGTGATCCCCCGGCTAAAGCCGGGGGCAACAGATGTCTACTAAAGGAAGAAAACAAAACGACAGACGGGTTGAGTATGAGAACCGCATTACGGAAACAAAAGCCCTCATACCCGCAAAACCAGGCGTTTCCAGTTGCTACGATTTTTACTACAGTGGGTTTTCCGGGGCAGGTGAGATGCCCCTAAATTATTGAAAACATTGGTGGAGCCGAGGGGGATCGATCCCTAAGCCTATTGACTACCAGTCCGTTTCCGTGCATTTACAAAATGTAGTTATCGATTGGCTATTATTAACAAAATCAACAACTTATCCAATCAACTATTACTCATAGCTTGCCAACTTTAACCATTATTATTCAACTCTTGGTAACGAATCGGTAACGGAATTAATAGGCAATTGTCCGAATTGATCTAGTGGCCATATCCTTCGCGTGACCAGATCGGGAAGCTATCCGTCTTTCATTAGTTATTGGTGAGCAAGAATCATGCGCCTTTGCTGAAATATTTGCTCGTCAATATCACGAAAGTGACTTATGATTAGCGAGATCAAATAGCCTTAAAATACGAGTGTTTT
>JAHEEZ010000042.1 GCA_024640445.1 Acidobacteriota bacterium
CCTATTTATCGCGTCTGCTTTGATACCGTCCGTGCGTCTTCTTTCCCCCGCCAAGATATGCAAGTACCGCGACTGCCAGGTGAGCAATGAACCAGACGTTGTCGTAACCCATATTCTGGTAAATGTAGATCAGGATCAGGATCCTCGGGAAGAAAGTTCCCAGAAGTATGTCACCCCACATCGGCACCGAGTTCGCAGGAAATCGATCGAATATGAAGAAGACGAACGCCAGCAGAACAATACGCGGAAAGAAAAGCGAGAAAAGCAGGAAGTAGAAGTCCATAATTTCACCTCGAAAAGCCTTACGTTTTCGAGAATGGTCCGGTTCAGTCCCCTAGTCTTCCGTATTCTCCGCCGAAATACAAGAGAGGTTTTCCGCCCTTTACGGCCGCCCTTTCGACTTCGGCAACGAAGATGGTGTGGTCTCCGCCGTCGTATTCGTTTCTAAGTCTGCATTCAAGGACGGCGACGGCGTCATCAAGGACTGGGAGGCCCTCCGGATTGGAGTGGTGATCAACACCTTCGAACTTTTCCGTAAGCTGGGTCGCGAATCTCTCAGACAAGGCGCGCTGGCTTTCTGAAAGAAAGTTGACGACGTATCGACGCGATTCGCCGAACGCGTGGTGACATCGTGTCGATCTGTCGATGCACACAAGCACCAGCGGCGGCTCGAGCGAAACGGAACAGAACGCGGAAACAGTAAGTCCGAATTTTTCGCCGCTTGAGTCCACGGTCGTAACAACCGTCACACCGCTAGCGAAATTCGCGAGCGCCCTTCTGAATTCTTCATTGCTTACCGGCATAGATGACTGCTCTTGGCTTTAACTTGCCTGATCCGAAGCGGCGTTCGCGAACTCGAAGTTCTCCCCCAGCCAGCGATCCCACTCCGTCAAAGCGAGGTTCACCTGGAACTCGTGGCGCGCTCGCTTGTTTCGATACTTCTTTCTCAACTCAAGCGGAAGCTGTTCGAGAATTCCGAATGTAATGTTCACGGGCTGAAAGTTCTTGGTCTCCGCCATCGACACATAGCGGCAGAGTGAACCGATCGCCGAATTCGACGGCGCTTCAAGTAATGTGCCCCCTGAGGCGAGCTTCGCGGCGTTTATCCCGGCCAGCCAGCCCGTGCCGACCGATTCAACGTAGCCCTCGACGCCGGTTATTTGTCCGGCGAAGAAAACATTCGGCTGCTTCCTGACCCTCAGAGTCCCTTCAAGGAGTTTCGGGGAATTGATGAACGTATTGCGGTGGATCTGGCCGTACTGAAGGATCTCCGCGTTCTGAAGTCCGGGGATCAGGCGTATGATCCGTTTCTGTTCCGGGTAACGCAGATGATTCTGGAACCCGACCAGCGAATATGCGTCCGCCATGAGGTTCTCCTGCCTTAGCTGGACAGCCGCGTACGGCTCACGCCCTGTTCTCGGATCAGGAAGTCCCCGCGGCTTCATGCAGGCGAACCGAAGCGTATCGACGCCGCGCCGCGCGGTCTCCTCAAGCGGCAGACAGGCTTCGAACCAGTGCGTTTCCTCGAACCGCTTCAGCGGGACAGATTTCGCGTTTATCAGTTCATTGTAGAAGATGTCGTATTGTTCCGCCGAGAACGGGCAGTTGATGTAATCGTCTCCGCCTTTGCCGTATCGCGCGGCGCGGAACGCGATCGTCATGTCGATCGATTCTGCGGACACGATCGGGGCGATCGCGTCGTAGAAATAGAGCTGGTCATCACCCGTAAGCTTAATGATCTCGTCCGTCAACGAACTGCTGGTCAGCGGGCCGGTACAGATCACCGTGATCTCGTCCTCAGGGATCCTCTTGAACTCTTCGCGCACGAGTTCGATCCGCGGATGCGATTCGATCCTGCGAGTGATGTGCGCTGAAAAATCTCCGCGGTCCACTGCCAGAGCGGCTCCGGCGGGCACCTTGTTGGCATCCGCCGCCTCCATCACGAGCGAACGGCCGCGACGAAGCTCTTCTTTCAACAGGTAAGGGGCCGTGCCCGGCTCATCTGTCTTGAGAGAATTGGAGCATACGATCTCCGCGAGCTTGTCGGTCCTGTGCGCCGGAGTCTGAGCGACCGGCCTCATTTCGTACAAATGGACCTGTGCGCCGGCTTCAGCGGCCTGCCACGCGGCTTCGGAGCCCGCCAATCCTCCACCGACTATGTTGATCTTCATCGTCATAAGTAAAACCTAGATTCTAAGGGGTGGGGGAGAAAAAGAGAAGTCGGGAGACAGGAGGGATCGTAGGGGCAGGGCTTGTCCCTGCCCGTGAGCGGAGCGAAAGAAGAAGACAAAAGGGATCGTAGGGGCACGGCTTGTCCCTGCCGGTGAGCGAAGCGAAACCTCATCGATCGTTGATCGATGATCTTCGAAGATCGATCATTGTTTTACGAACACCATCTTCTGGTTGCGAGTACCGCGCGGTGTTTCGGTCGCACTCGCTATCGTCAAGGTCTTTCCGTCAGCCGATAACTCCCAGGTCTCGACCGTCTTTATCGTCATCGGTCCCATCTGACCTTCAATGTTGCGGGTCTGGGTGAGTTGAAGCTTGCCGCCTTTTTCCACTTTGGCCTTGAGCGCCACCTCGCCTCCAAATCCGCCCGCCGGCGCCCTGGTCTCTTTGCCGGACAGGCTGTAGGACATCTCTCCCGCTCCGCCTCCGCCCATTCCGCCGCGGCCCATTCCGCCGCCTTGCGCTTCCGAAAGTTTCGGTTTGCGTTCGACCGTGAATTCATCCGCCGTCTGTCCGACGGTCATATCCATTGACTCAACGCGGGACCTTTCTCCCATCTCGCTCTTGGCCAGGTCGAGTTTCCAATTTCCCGAATAATCCGCGGCATTGTCTTGTGAAAAAACTGAAAATGCCGCGACAAGCACGAAGAGCGCTGCGGCCGGAAATAGTTTCTTTGTCATTCTGTGGTCTCCCGAAATCTGTAATCTACGCGCGATAAGACGGTGATTATAGACCTGCGGCCGGGATAGATCTGCAAAGATTTGTAAAGTGGCGGATTAGTGGGAAAAGTAAGATGTGAACAGACTCAGCGCGGCGATCACGATGACTGTAACGATCGCGACGACCGCGTAGACCTTGTACCACCACGAGTCGGGCTTTTCTCCGAAGACCTCTGTTTTGTCAGGTGTTTCTTCAGGCATTCGCGCTCTTTGCTCCAAGCACCTTTTCGTAAAAGCTTATATATTGCGGGATGATCTCGGTCGCGCTGTATCGGGTTACGGCGCTTTCCCTTCCGGCGCGGCCGAACCGGACACGCATCTCTTCGTCACCGAGGAGCTTCAGGACGTCCTCGCTCATCTTATCCACGTCCCCGAAGTTGCTTAGGAACCCAGTCTCATTGTCGGTTACGACTTCGGGAATTCCCCCGACCCTCGACGCGATGACGGGCACCTCGCAGGCGAGCGCTTCAAGCGCTGCAAGACCGAACGACTCAAGTTCCGATGGAAGGAGAAATATGTCGGCAACCGCGAGATAGTCAGAGATATTCGCCTTCTTGCCGGCGAAGTGTGTGTATTGTTTCACACCAAGCTGCTCTGCCCTGTATTCGCACGCCGACCTTTGTGGGCCGTCGCCAACCATCACAAGTCTCGCATTCGCACCCTTATTCCGGACCTTCGCAAGAATTTCGACACAGTCCACCGGCCGTTTGACGTCCCGAAAGTTCGAAACATGGACGAGCAGGTTCTCGCCATCGCCCGCTAGTTCAGCCCTAAGCGGCGAATCCAGGTCCCGCTTGTAGGAGTGTGCGCATATGAAATTCGGTATCACCTCGATCTCGTCATAGTCGAAAGTTTCGATCGTGGCTTTCTTCAGGAATTTTGAAACGGCGGTCACACCGTCTGATTGCTGAAGGCCGTATTTGGTGATCGGCAGGTACGAACGATCTGCGCCGACGAGAGTGATGTCTGTCCCGTGAAGGGTAGTGATAACCGGAAGGTACCGCTTGGATTTGATCGATTCGCGGGCAAGGATCGCACTTATCGAATGCGGTATCGCATAATGAACATGAAGAAGGTCAAGATTTTCCGCACGCGCGACCGTGGCCATCTTGGTCGCCAGCGCCAGACTGTACGGCTGGTGTTCGAACAGTGGGTAGGTCATCATTTCCACCTCGTGGAAATGTATCCGTTCGCCAAGTTCCGTCAGGCGCGTCGGAAGGGTCGACGATATGAAATGGACGTTATGACCGCGTTCAGCGAGTTCGCTTCCAAGTTCTGACCCGACGATCCCGCTTCCTCCGTAGGTTGGGTAGACGGTGATTCCTATGTTCATACTGCGTTAATATCGATGCGGTACTAAGTTATTTCAATTTATCATTTGGCGGACGGCATTTGCCAAAGCTAGCCCGTCTTTTTCTTTCTGACAAGGTAGACGATGCCCGTATGATCGTCGCTAAGCAAGAATGATTGGTCCGAGAGCCGCATCACACCGCACGGTCTTCCGTTCACAGTTCGTCCTTTAAGAAATCCTGTGATCAGGTCCCGCACTTTCTCGCCTTTTCGCATCAGCACAACCTTGTAGCCCTTGACCAGACGCTTGTTGGTAGAGCCGTGAAGAGCAACAACGAACGCGTCTTTCAGCAGAGAATTGTCAGAATCGCGGTCGAAATAGTCAAAACCCAAAGCCGAGCTGTGCGCGGGGAAGTACGCATATGGACTCTCTACACCTCGGCAGTCCGCCCCGCGCACGGTGCGGTCAGCAAAGAGCTTTCCGTTGGAGCTATGACATCCGGGCCAACCGTAATCACCCTCCCGGCTCAGTGCGTAGAAGGTCTCGTCCGGCCGGTTCAGGCCGAGATGGTCCGATCCCTGGTTCGTCGCGTACAGGTAGTTTCCGATCCACTTGATCCAAACCGCGTTGCGAAGCCCTTTGGCGAAGATCTTTTGACCGGACCCGTCGGGATTCATTTCAAGTACCGTCGCACGCACCTCTTCCTTTTCTTTGCAGGAATTGCAGCTGGAGCCGACGGAGACGTACATCTTTCCATTCCCGCCGAACTCGACCGTCCGTGTAAGATGCCATCCGCCGTATTTGTAGCTGAGACCGTAGTCCGGAAACGTCACCAGCGTCTGAGGTGTGCGGTCGGTCGGAGAGGCTTCACCCTTCTTGAACCGTCTTCTGGTAAGTTTGTCGGTTTCCGCTATGTAGATCCAGTCGGTGCCCTTCTGATCGGTGTGAAAAGCAACGCTGTTGGGATTTCTGAGCCCCGATAGATAAGTGGTCACCTTTCCGAACTTTCCGGTAGACCTGTTGAAATCGTCAAGAATGTAAACTTTGCCCCGGTTGTTATCGGTCAGATCATACATGTCTGTAACGAAGATCCTTCCGTCAGGCGCTTTCGCAAAAAAGCGAACCCGCTTCAATCCTTCCGCGGCGGGGATCATTTCGTAATCCGCCGGAAAGTTCAGGGTAAAGCTCTTACCGCTTGCGAGCTGGATCTTATGGGCGGTGAGCGAGCTTTGCGAAAAGGCCAAAGCGCTTAGCAGGAGAATAAGTGCGGAGGCGGTGAGGATTCTCCGTGGACAACCTTCGTGCTGCTTCCCGATTCTGTTCCCGGTTTCCATATGTGCCTGTTTTGAGTTAAAAATACGGGTATGGAGATAGAAAAATTCGAGATCATTGACGGGGCCTCTTTTAATCTCGCCAATCACCCGACGGATTTCACGGGCGATTATACAGCGAGAAAAGATGGCGAGAAAGCTTTACGCAAGAATGTGAAGAGGCTGCGGTATCTTCAGAACGTTCTTTATGCCCACAACAAATACTCATTGCTGATCATATTTCAGGCAATGGATGCGGCGGGAAAGGACGGGGCGATCAAACACGTGATGAGCGGTCTGAACCCCCAAGGAACCCAGGTCTATTCTTTTAAGAAACCTTCCGAGGAAGAACTTGACCACGATTTCCTATGGCGATGCTCAAAGGCGCTTCCGGAACGAGGCAGAATAGGCATCTTCAATAGGTCTTACTACGAGGACGTCTTAATAGTCCGGGTTCACCCTACGATCCTTGATTCCAAGCGGCTTCCGGACGAGATCAAGGAAGATCCGAATATTTGGCAGCATCGTTACCGTCAGATTCGCGATTTTGAACGTCATATGAATGAGAACGGTACGCGCGTCATCAAGTTCTTCCTCAACATCTCCAGAGAGGAACAGAAGCGGCGGTTCCTGGCAAGGATCGACACGCCGGAAAAGAACTGGAAGTTCTCAGCTGCAGATTCGGCCGAGCGCGCGTTTTGGGATGAGTACATGCACGCGTACACGGAGGCGATCCGCGGCACATCATCAGAGGTTTCCCCCTGGTACGTGCTTCCGGCGGACAACAAGTGGTTCACGCGTCTCGCTGTTTCGGAGATCGTCGCGAGAAAGTTGGAATCTATGAAACTGGAATACCCGACCGTAACGCAGGAGCATCTGGAAAGCCTGCGCGAGGCGCGGGAGATGCTCGACGGCGAATCGGAGTAAGGTTCGTTAGAGTTCGGTTAACATAACGATCTCGGCCCTGGCTTCCGCATTGTCGATAAACCTTTCGATGTCGGCAGCGACCTGTTCTTCGGTCAGGATCGCCTCTATTTCCTCGCGGGCATCCTCCAGTGGGGGGAGTATCCTTCCCGGACTATTTCGCCGAAAATCCGTGGTGTACACCTCGCGGTAATATCTCTGGACTTGCTCCGGAGTGATAACAACGAAAGATCGAAACCTAAAAGCGACATATTTCTGGATGGAGATGCGCTGCTCCATCAGTGCACGGAAGTTGGGATCGTCTATTGATCTGAAACCGACGATGTTCAGACGTCTTATGAAATCGGCGGGACTCGGAAAAGAGTCCAGCGTGAGTTGGATCTCGTTCCTGACCTCTTCCTCGGTCGGTTCCGTTCCGCGCGGAAGGCGCCCGGCCTCAAGAGCGATCAACCGTTGGCGCATCAAGAGCTGCAGCGCGCTGTTCAAGTCTTCGGATGTCGCCGGCTCGATCGGAATGCCGGGGATCAGCGCCAGCTGCCAAAGCAGATCAGAGTATGTGATCAACTCTGTCCTCACACCGTCGCTAACCGTCGCCACGGTTTTGTCTACCACCGTCTGTCCAAAGGCAGCACTCGCGAACGCCGCTGCGAGCATTATTGTCGCAGAGGCGTAAGCGATTGGGCGGAAAAGATTTAGGATTCGCGAATTCATTAGAGACCGATTTGATTTTCAGCGAACAGTATCCACGTGTCAACCAACCCGTGAAAAGTGTTAAACACATTGACAAAATGTTTAAAATCTTTTTTAATCTTAGTTAGGAGTAAACGCGCTTACTTCAAAATCTACCTGCCCTGCGCCCTACTCTGATGGCAAACCCTCCCCTCAGTTTGCCGGACCAAACAAGTACCCATAATGCTGTCCAAAGAGAACCCCACCAAAGGAGCGGAACGTTTCCCCCCGGGGACACGGGTCTCAGACGCTTCCTCCGGACTGAAGTTCATATCCGAACTCGGCCGGAGCCTTTTGTTTACCGTACATCCGAAGAAGGTCGCCAATGTTGTGGCGAATACAATTCTTTCGGGCGTCGGCGCGGAAGCGTGCGCAGTGGCGGTCAAGCTCCAGCACATAGGTCTGGTTTGCAGCTCGTATTCCTCCGTAGAAGATGGACCCTGCGACCAGTTTCATAAAGAGAGATTCAGCAGGTGGCTTTCGCTTCTTCCTCCTCAAGTGTCGTTCCATACGGAAAACGCTGACGAGTTCTTCCTTAATAGCGAGGAACACTCGTTCGAATATATCGCGCCGATACATATCGAGGGTGAGGTTAAGGGTGCCATCATCGTCGGATTTGCGAATGCCGATGAGTGTACCCGGGAGATCAGGCAGTTGATCGATGCCGCGACCCAGTTGACCGCGATGAGCATCAACCTCACTTCCCATTATGAGGCGGCGCTTAACACATCGATCATCGAGGCCAAAGAAGAACACAGGAAATTCACGGAGGCAGTGCTCGACACGCTTCCTGTGTCGCTGTATGTGATCGACCGCGACTTTAACATCGTGATGTGGAATCGCCATCGAGAGATCGGCATACAGGGAATGCCCCGCGATGAGGTCATCGGACGGAATGTGTTCCAGGTTCTTTCCAAGTACCCGAGGGGAAGGTTGAGCCAGGAGTTTGAGAGGGCGTTCAAGACCGGGAAAATAGAACGGATCGAACAGCAGACGACAGATGACGAGGGCGCCACAAAGCATTGGCTCGTCAGCAAGGTCCCGATGAAGGATGAGAGGGGTGTTGTAACACACGTCATAACTGTCGGCGAAGACATCACGATGCGGGTTGAAGCGATCCATGCCGTCGGCCGTGCCGAAAAGCTCGCTGCCGTTGGAAGACTTGCGTCGGGCGTCGTCCACGAGATCAACAATCCGCTTGCAACCATTTCCGCATGCGCGGAAGTGCTCGAGTCCAGGGTCGATGAGGGTGTATTTGGAACTTCAGGCGATGTCGAGGACCTTAGGGAATATCTCGGGCTGATCCACAGCGAAGCGTTCCGGTGCAAGTCGATAACCAATGGCCTTCTTGACTTCAGCCGGGTCCGGACAGGGAACCGCGTCGCGGTGAACCTGAGCGAGGTGATCCGGTCTTCGGCGAATCTCGTTTCCCATCAGAAGCGAGGCGATAATATCGAAATAATAGTCGAGGTCGACGACCACCTTCCGCTCATTAAGGCAGACGAAGGTCAGATCCAGCAGGCAGTGATCGCGCTCGCAACCAATGCGATAGACGCCATGCCTGACGGCGGTTCACTTACTTTTCGAACGAACGCCAATGGAAGGCGGTTGATCATCGAAATAGAGGACACCGGTGTCGGCATTCCGGTTGAGGATATGTCACGGATCTTCGAGCCATTCTTCACAACAAAAGAGGTAGGCAAAGGGACCGGCCTCGGTCTGGCCGTCTGCTACGGTATCATCACCGACCACGGCGGCCGATTGAACGTTCGTTCAAACCTCGGCAAAGGTACGACGTTCAGCATCTTCCTGCCGCTTGCTCATTAACCAGCCAAAATTCACCTTCCCGAAATCATAGGCCGTTACAAATCACACCTTTCAAAATAACCTCTCGCTGAATAACTGATATGGCACGAATCCTGGTAGTTGACGACGAAAAGAACCTGAGGCTTGTTGTCCAGAAAGAACTGGCCCGGCAGGGTCACGATGTCGATGTTGCGATGAATGGCGAAGAAGCCTGGGAAAAGCTCGAGGACCGCGATTTCGACGTGATGCTGTCTGACATCAACATGCCGAAACTCGACGGGATGGCGCTGCTCCGAAGGATGTACGAGAACATGTCCGAACCCCCGGAAGTGATAATGCTTACCGGTCAGGCGACGGTGGAAACAGCCATTGAAGCAATGAAACTCGGGGCATACGACTATCTGACAAAGCCTTACAGGATCAATGAGCTCACGCTGCTTGTAACCCAGGCGGCGGAGAAGAAGGATCTGAAGGTCGATAATTTGAGAATGCGTGCGCAGATCGAACGAAAGAATGAAGGCATGCCTGAGATAATCGCGGAATCGCCGCAGATGAAGGAGATTCTCAGGCTCGTGCAAAGGGTCGCGCCGTCAGACACATCTGTCCTCATTACCGGAGAGTCCGGTACCGGAAAGGAATTGATCGCGCAGGCGATCCACCGTCTGAGCGATCGCTCAGACAAGACCTTCATCGATCTTAATTGCGCTGCCCTGCAGGACACGCTTCTCGAGTCGGAGCTCTTTGGCCACGAAGCCGGCGCGTTTTCCGGCGCCGCGAACAAAAAGTTGGGTTTGTTCGAGATAGCCGACAGCGGAACGCTTTTTCTTGACGAGGTGATGGAGATGCCTGCGCCCTTGCAGTCAAAACTCTTGCGGGCGCTTGAGACCGGGACATTCTTCCGTGTTGGAGGAGTAAAGAAGGTCGAGGTCGACGTTCGGCTTGTAGCGGCGACGAACAGGAGTTCCAGGCAAGCGGTCGAAGAAGGGGTATTCCGTTCTGATCTGCTGTACCGCATAAACTCGTTCGAGATCCATATTCCCCCTTTGCGTGAACGGCGCGAGGACATTGAACCGCTCGCAAGGCATTTGCTGACAAAGATCGCCGGCCCGAATCCTCCCCAGCTGGCCTCCGATGCTATAGACTCATTGGTAAGCTACAGGTGGAGCGGAAACGTGCGCCAGCTCAGGAACTGCCTTGAAAGGGCGGTGCTGTTGTCCGATGACGGCAGGATCACAAAGAGGGAACTGGCCCCCGAGGTTATCTACGAGCGCTCGGACACCCGAATTTCGGTCGCATACGGAGAACCGTCTGAGAACACGGCGAATGGTTTTCACAATGCGACACCGACGAGTCTCAAAGATATCGAGAAACAGCAGATCATCAGTGCGCTTGAGAAGACCGGATGGCATCGCGGCAAGACCGCGGAACTCCTCGGTATATCGCCTTCGACCTTGTACAGAAGGCTTAGGGAATACGACCTGGACGCAAGATAGGATCGTAACTCACCCGGACGCGCGCCGCCCACTAGCAGGGATCGAACGAAAGCTGAGAAATCCAAGTCGTTAAAAAGACCGTCCGGAAGGGCGGTCCTTTTTTGTGTCAAATATATTATGCTGTGTTATCCAACCAGTTCCCTGTTCGAACCAACAAACGTGCTTTGGGCGGTATGATCCAAGTGCAATCGGCAACCGGAAACGGGGAGCAACTGCAACGCATTTTTATAACATGACACTTCGTTCGGTATTTCAATGGACACTGTGCGTTGTTCTGCTGCTGCTGCAGACGGTCCCGACCCGCGCCTTCGAAACAGACCAGTACAACCTTCCGACAGAACCGCTTGCAGACATAGGCGATGAGGTCAGCTTCTATGTTGAGCGGAATCTTAGAGACGCAGTCGACAAGGTGAACGAAAGGCTCAGGAAGAATCTTGATTGCCTGGAAACGGCAGAGAGAGGACATTCGTGTGGGAAGCCGGAAGAGATACGGCGGGAGATCGAGTATCTCCGTTCAGAAGACGCCATTGCAAAGGAGACTTTCGATCGAGTCGGTAACGGGATCATTCCTTTCACCAAGATCAGCTTGTGGCTTGACACCCACCACTTCAATTCGCAGCCGGCGCGATACAGGACCAGCTTTATCAAGTCGATACATTTCACGGCTCCTTTCAACTATCTGACGATCAGTCCGACGATCCATATGTATGGCGAAGAGTTCGGTACTGACAAGATCGCTCACCTTTTTCAACAGGGCTACGATTATTACCGGATATACAGACGGGCACTCTCCGAGGGAGCATCTGAGGAATCTGCGATAGCGAAGGCTGTGAAGTTCGGCCAAAAGACCGAACGCACATATTTCGGTACCTGGGTTTCAGGAATCTTTTCAAACGCCGATCTGGCTGCCAACTACGCCGGTTTGAAATTCTACTCTGGACTTACCCGGGAGATCGAACCGGGGACCGCTGCCACGCCGCCTCTGCACCTTGAAAACGGATTTTGGGCGTTTAGTGAAAAGAAAGACCCGAACGACTATTTCCTGAAGCATTTGATAACCCGACATTTCAACGAGGCGTACAACCCTAGCAAGTTCTTCAATCTCGCCGGTTTCCGAACGATCGTCCGGCGCAAGGTAAGGAAGGATAGTTGTAGGCAATGGTTCGAGCGCGATCCGAACCTTTCGAAGACCGATCTTGAGGCTCAGACCAAGTCTCTTGAACTTTGGTTTGGCGAGGACTATGGGTTCTCAAAAAGCGAGCATTTCATAACAATCGCAAACACTTGTTTCGACGAGAAGGGTGGAAGGAGCGGCTGACCGCCATGTTCATCGTGCATCCTTGAAACCGATCTCCGGGTTTCCGGCCAAATCGCGACAAAAAGGGATTGTTGAATGACAAGAACCGGCCTGCCGCACACCATCACCGTTTCCCTCTGATTCGCCGCAACGCAGAATTCACATCGGCCTCTTCTCCGTTCTCCGAATCTAGCAACGTGTCGGGGGTTAGGGTATGCTTTACCAAATTATCGCCGGGGGAATATCAAAAAGATGAGAATCGCCAGTGTCCTTTTCGTGATTTCCGCTTGTCTTTCCGTCGCGCTTTCGCAAGACACAGGTATGATCGCGAATGAACCCACAAGACAGCTTCACGCCTTCTTCGATCAGCGATGGGAGCGTGGACTAGAAGAGAGTCCGACGTTTGCGTCGTTCCTGGGCGACAAGCGTTACAACGACCGCTGGGGCGATAACTCGTTCGAGGCGATCGAAAGGCGCCACAGGGAAGACATCGCTGCGCTCGAAACGCTGAAAAAGATCGACCGCTCAGGACTCTCTGTCACTGACCGTCTCAATTATGATCTCTACAAAAAGGAGCTTGAGGGCGATATCGAGGGATTCCGGTTCAAGGGATATCTCCAGCCTGTAAACCAAAGGGGCGGCATACAGGCCGCCGACGGGGTGGCTCGCCTGATCAGGTTCACGGCCGTTAAGGACTACGAGGACTGGATCTCCCGTTTGAATTCGTTTCCTGAGTCTATGGAGCAGACCATCGCACTGATGCGCGAGGGAATGAAGGAGAAGGTGGTTTGGGCCCGCGAGGTGCTCGAGAGGGTTCCCACACAGATCGACACCCAGATCGTCGACGACCCCGAAAAGAGCGCCTTCTTCGGTCCTTTCAAGAGCTTTCCCGACTCTATTTCCGAATCGGAGCGCGGCCGTCTAGGCGCCGCGGCAAAGAAGGCGATCGCTGAAAAGATCGTTCCCGCTTACAAGAAATTCAAGGTCTTTTTCGAAGATGAGTATTTGCCCGCTTGTTATCCGAAGGCGGGTATCTGGCAACATCCGCAGGGCGCCGAGTATTACGCCTACCTGGCACGCCAATATACGACCACGGACCTGACTCCGGAGCAGATACACAATAAGGGCCTTTCGGAGGTCGCGCGCATTCGCTCGGAGATGGAGAAGATAAAGGTCAAGGTCGGTTTCAAGGGTGATCTGAAGCAGTTCTTCAACTTCTTAAGAACGGACGAAAGATTCTTCTACAAGTCGCCGGAAGAACTTCTCGAAGCATATCGGGCGATAGCGAAACGGATCGATCCCGAACTGGTAAAGGTCTTCCGGACGCTGCCACGTACTCCTTACGGCGTGATCCCTATTCCGGACAACATCGCGCCCGACACCACCACCGCGTACTACAATCCGCCCGCCGGTGACGGCTCCAGGGCGGGCTACTACTATGTGAATCTGTACAAGCCGGAAACCCGGCCGAAGTGGGAGATGATGGCACTTTCGATCCATGAATCCGTACCGGGACACCATCTGCAGTTGGCGCTGCAACAGGAGCTTGGCGACGTTCCCAATTTTCGCAAGTACGGAGGCTACACGGCTTTTGTTGAAGGCTGGGGACTGTACAGCGAATCTCTTGGTGAAGAAATGGGGCTCTACGAAGATCCCTACGACAAGTTCGGTCAGCTGACGTATGAAATGTGGCGCGCAGTTCGCCTGGTAGTCGACACGGGAATGCACTATTACAAGTGGGACAGGCAGAGGGCGATCGACTTTTTCAAAGAGAACGCGGCGAAGACGGATCAGGATATCGTAAACGAGATCGATCGGTATATCTCCTTTCCGGGCCAGGCACTTGCGTACAAGATAGGCGAACTAAAATTCAAGGAACTTCGCGCACGATCGACCGAAAGGCTCGGAGGCGATTTCGACATAAAGGAATTTCACGACGTCGTCCTTCTTTCCGGAGCGCTTCCCCTCAACATACTTGAGAAGAACGTGGACGAGTGGTTGGACAGTAAGCGGTGAGCTGTTTGCCCACCCATAAATGGGTGGGCTAAACAGGGCTCTCAACAGGGCCCTCAACAGGGCCCTCAACAGGGCTCTAAACGGGGTTCTAAAATGGACGCTCTAACACGACACTCTAAACGGGTGCTCTACTTGCCGGACATCATCACGAAGGCCGCGATGCCCAGAGCGAGCAGCGCTCCGAGGATCGCGATCGCAATACGGACCTGATTCGGCGGCTGGCCCGGACGTGTACCCGGATAAATTTCCTGCTGAGTCTGCCCTTGTGTCGCCTCGTAGTTCTGCTTAAGCGCCGACCTGGAAAGATCGACCGTCCCTCCGCGCTCCAAAGCCTCGACCGCCTCTTTAGCATCGCTAAGACTCGTACCGAAGGTCTCCCGGAACATTGCAATAGCCTGGATCTTCCTCCCCGCCTGAAGTTCCTTATGTATCTCTGCCAATCGCAGGTTCTTCTGTTCGACCAATGAATACTCGGTCGGTCTTTCTGAAAGGGATTCCGCCTGATGGATCGCCTCCGACGGAACCATTATTCTTCCTTTGCAGTGCGAACAGGTCGTGAATGAGGATTCACCCGGTTCATGGTAAAGGGTCTTAAGGCAAGATGGACATTGGAATGCGATACTCATAAGGTCTTTCCTCTCCTAAATTCCTGCGGCTCGCGAAAGTTGACAATTCTGCTTCCGACCGCCGCCGCACTCGGCACTTGTGAGATATAATTCTCGAGAGTCACCGTCCGTTAGAGGTTAACAAACAATGAAAATAATCATCACCGCCGCTTTTCTGATCGTTCTGCCGTTTTCCTTTTCAGCATATTCGCAGCAGCCGCGAAATTCAAAAGACCGCGCCGTCTCCGCGGCGAAACAGGTTGAGGCGGAGGTCAAAGCGGCATTCGACACCCTGATCGAAGGTATCCGTCAGGCGGACGTCGAGAAGGTCATGTCCGTGTACAACAATGACGACCGTACGCTCTTCTTTAACTTTAACGGTACCGCGACGATCGGATGGAAGAACATGTACGAGAATCGGAAGTCCTCGTACGCGAAACGAGCCAATACTTCTCTAGAGGTCACGGGTTTGAGGGTCGAGGCGCTCAGTCCGACCTCGGCGTACGTAACCTGCAAATGGAAGCAGACTCAGGAATTCGAAGGCAAGCTTGAACAATCGTCGGGGCGAATGACGCTCGTCTTCAAGAAACTTGGAAAAGAGTGGAAGGTACTCCATCTCCACACATCACCCGACACGTTTCCTTCAGCGGTCCTGGTCCCTGCTTCCGAGCAGGAACCTAAAGAGGGGGACCAGTGAATGGTGAATGGTGAATCGGGAATGGTGAATTGAGGTTGGTGAATGGTGAATGGTGAATTGGGAATGGTGAATGGTGAATGGTGAATGGTGAATCGGGAATGGTGAATGGTGAATTGAGGTTGGTGAATGGTGAATGGTTAATTGTGAATCGCGAATGGTGAATAGCGGGTCGAGGAACCTTGAACTTTGATCATTGATCGTTGACACCTGACACCTGACACCTGACACCTGACGCCTGACACCTGACACCTGAGCTTTGACCCTGATTCCCGCTCCTGTATTCTTTTTTCGTGATCGTTTCAATCGGCACAGACATCATCGAGGTTTACCGCATCCGGGAGACCATCGAAAGAACTCCCCGCTTTGTTGAAAGGGTTTTCACCGAGCGCGAGCGGGAATACTGTGACGCAAAGGGCGCCGCGGCGGCGCAATCCTATGCGGCGCGGTTTGCTGCAAAAGAGGCCTTTTTGAAGGCGATCAGAACAGGTTGGCGCGGTGAGATCACCTGGCAGAACATTGAGGTCCACATCGATAGCGAAGGCGCACCCAGCCTCTTCATAACCGGAGAGGCAAAAAGGATCCTCGACGAACTTGGCGCCGGCCGCGTACACGTTTCTCTCTCCCATACGCACGAACACGCGACCGCGCAGGTAGTCCTCGAAAGCGGGGAATAGGACCGGCAATAACTTCAACAGATCTAAGCGATCGGATATCATCAGTTCCAAACTCACAGACAAATGAACCCCTCCTTCTATTGGAAAGAAAACAATGCTCTTCGCCTTCTGGTGTCCCGAGATCTGGAAGAGGCGGGGTTCGTGAACGGTTTTTCGACACGGCTTGGCGGCGTATCGCAGTTTCCTGAAGGTGATCTGAACCTTGCCGGTTTCGGTGACGATTCAGAAGACAACATCTCGGAGAACCGCCGCCGATTCCTTGAGTTTTTTGAGGGTGAATTCAGAATTTCCACTGCGTGGCAGGTTCACGGTAACGATCTTCGCATCGTCCGTTCGATTGATGAGGCAGGAGACAGCGAGCAGAAAGCGGACGCGGTGGTTTCAGATATTGAAAATCTACTCGCCGGTGTAAAGACTGCCGACTGTGTTCCGATTCTCATCGGGGACCCTGAAACCGGCGCGTTCGCGGCGGTGCACGCCGGATGGCGCGGCACGCTGAACAGGATCGCTGAAAAAGCTATAGAAGCGATGGAACGGGAATACGGATCAGTTCGAGGTGACCTGATCGCGGCGATCGGACCGGCGGCCAGCGGGAGGTGTTACGAGGTTGGTCCGGAGGTGGTCGACGCGTTCGATGAAGAGTTTTCCACAAGCGGAAAACTTTTTTCCGCAACGTCCGGCGGACATGCGCTTGTTGATCTGCATCTTGCCAACAAGGACCAGTTGCTGACTGCAGGATTGCGGGAATCAAGAATAACCACCGCGCCATACTGCACGATGGAAAGGACCGACCTCTTCTTTTCGTACCGAAATGAGAAGAAGCTGCTTGGGAAGACAGGCCGGCTAATGTCTGTGATAGGCCGAACTCTCTGAAAATTTCAGTTTCTGTCAGTATTGGCATATGATGCAGGCCGCCGACTCTCCGACTTTGTTTAAGGGCTTATCCAAATGAACCGTTTTCTTAAACAAACGCATTTGCAGATCGCGCTTTCTCTTCTGCTGTTCTTGTTTTTGGTCCCTGCCGCGCAAGCCAGGGATGAGTGGATAAGCGTCCGTTCGAAGAACTTCTACCTCATTGGAAATTCGAAGGAAAAGGACTTGAGAAAGGTGGCGGCGAGGCTGGAACAGTTTCGCGAAACATTCAGGCTGCTATTCCCGCGCGCGAATTTTGACCAGACCGTGGATACGAACGTCGTCGTGTTCAAGGACGACAAGTCATACCGGCCGTTCAAGCCCAAACGAAGCGACGGCAAGGCGGACGACTGGATCGCGGGATATTTTCAGTCCGGGGAAGACGTAAATTACATCACGCTCTCGACCGAAGGTCCCGACGAAGACACATACGGCACCATCTTCCACGAGTACGTCCATTTCCTGATCGATACGCATTTCGGTAAGACGCAGGTGCCCCCCTGGTTCAATGAAGGCCTTGCTGAGTTCTATCAGACGTTTGAGATAGAAGATGACCAAAAGGTCTATCTCGGCAAGCTTCAGCAGGGCCATCTGCAGTTGCTTCAACGCACGCGACTTATCCCGTTTGACCAGTTCTTCAACATCGACAACTACTCGCTTCATCAGAATGCCGCACACTCGCGGAGCATCTTTTACGCACAGGCGTGGGCGCTTCTGCATTATCTGATCCAGGGCGGACAAAGCCAGAACCTGAGCAAGTTCCTTTCGCTCGTACTCGAGGATGTTAAGCCGGAGACCGCTTTCCGCCAGGCGTTTGGAATGGGGTATGAGGATATGGAGAAGGCGCTCCAGAAATACGTCAAGCAGAACAGCTTCCAGGTTCGCTACATAGAATTCAAGGAAAAGCTGGACTTTGAATCAGCGATGACGGTCAGTCCTTTGGGCGAGGCCGATGCGAACGCATATCTGGGAGACCTTCTCTATCACACGCGCGAGTACGACGACGCGGAGACATACCTGAAGATCGCTCTAGCGGCCGATCCAAACCAGACCCTCGCCAACACGGCTTATGGCCTGGTTCTTATGAAACGGGGCAAGTTCGACGAGGCAAAGAGCTATCTCGAGCGGGCGGTGGCTTCGAATCGCAGAAATCACTTTGCGCAGTACAGTTACGCGTATCTTCTCAGCAGGGAGACGATGGACGAGTTCGGATACGTATCGAAGATCCCGGCGTCCACGGCGGGGAAAATGCGGGAAGCCCTGAAGACGTCGATCGAGATCAAGCCGACATTTGTTCCTAGTTACCGGCTATTGGCATTTCTCGATCTAGTAAATAACGAGAATCTTGACGAGGCGCTCGGTTATCTGAACCGCGGTCTGGCGTTACAACCGGGTGACCCGGACCTTTCGCTGATGACAGCGAAGATAAAACTCAGACAGGAGAAATACGACGAAGCGGAAAAGATAGCGCAGAAGATTTCGCGCGCCGCGGACACCGATGCGACCCGATCAGAAGCGAAGCAGATATTGAACGCGGTAGCGCAGTTCCGGGAGAGCCTTGCGGCAATACAAAAAAGCGCCGCGAAAGCGACGGGAAGCAAGGGTGCGCCGATTCTCAAGAAGCGTTCCGAGTTGACCGCGGAGGATATAGCTCTTGTCAAACGCGAGAACCTCATCAACCGGCTGCATCTGGAACTTCCAAAGATCGGGCCGAAAGAGAAGCGGGTGATCGGAAGACTCGAAAAACTCGAATGCGTGAACGGGTCTCCAAAGTACACCATCCGCACTGAAGACGGTGTTCTGAATCTCGAAAGCGAGGACTTTGCGGGGCTCTTCCTGCTAACGCTCGACGAGAATGCTAACGCCCTTGAAGTAGGATGTGACTCGGACCTGTCGTCTGTCCTTACCGTATTTACTTACAAGACCGCAAAGCCTGCTGCCTCCCGTTCGGACGGAACGCTGCTTTCGATGACGTTCGTCCCTGAGTTTTTCAGGCTTAAGACCCCTCAGGAAATAGCGAATACACGCCCGGTCGTTATCATCGATGACGAAGAGAGTGGCAGAGCAGTGATCGATCTGGAAAAGACGCGCCGTGAATCGATGATGGAGGCGCTATTGAAGTCTCTCAGAAAGCCGAAGCCCGGCGAGCAACGCATTCTCGGAACCCTGCGTAAAATCGATTGCGGGAGAAAATATGCGAGCTATCTGATCGAATCCGAAGGTAAGACCTTCACGTTCCGTAACGACCCC
This sequence comes from Acidobacteriota bacterium, assembly GCA_024640445.1. GTDB lineage: Bacteria > Acidobacteriota > Blastocatellia > Pyrinomonadales > Pyrinomonadaceae > Aridibacter. The sequence continues at coordinate 18,953 of JAHEEZ010000042.1, forward strand.
GATGCCGCGCTGCGGATTGTCACGTACACCAAAGAACTGGACGGAGCTGAGTTCAGGTGCGGTTCGGGACCGTATGCCACGCACGCGGTCATCACGTTCCGTCCCGGAAGCGACAAGAAACTGGACGGTAACATCATCGCGCTTGAATTCGTGCCCGATTCCTTCGAATTGAAATGAACGATCACACCGCCCGTGCCTGTTTCGATCAGAAATGAAAATGCCGCGGCACATTGACCGCGGCGGATGCCGGTATTTGAGATTGTCAGGCTGAGGCGCGCAGAGTCTTCGTTGAATATTTGATCGACAAACTGAAGTTTATCGAACATCCTCTCCTGTCTCCTGTCTCCTGTCTCCTGTCTCCTGTCTCCTGTCTCCTGTCTCCTGTCTCCTGACTTCTACCTTACCCTCACATTCATGGTTACATTCTTCGTCTTCGGGGCGTAACAGACCTCGTCGGTGCAGGCCTGGTATCTGACCGTTGCTTTGAGCGTTACCGTCTTTCCGCGAAAACCCTTTGGTACCGTCAAATTAAAGCCGAACGTGACACGCCCTTCATAGACGCTTATCGGTTCGGCCGAGAAACTAAACGTCCTGAGCTTCCCCGCCGGATAGGTCACCGTTCCGGTTTTCGCGCCCTCGGCGCTGACCGTCACTCGGGTCGGTATCGCGTACTCGCTTTTTGGACGGTACGAGTTAACGTGAAGCCCGTTTGGGATCTCCA
>JAHEEZ010000043.1:0-10903 GCA_024640445.1 Acidobacteriota bacterium
ACGCGGCGGCAAGGCCTCCGAGTCCGGCCCCTATGACGATGATCTCCTTCACAAAATAATCCCGGGCGTATTCCGCGGCGCGGCTTCAAAGCCGGTCGAGGAACCTGCGGATCCTTCCAAACGCCGTCTCGATCTCTCCGTACAATTTGCAGTAGGCGATGCGCACGTGATCTTCGCCGCCGATGCCAAAACTGCTGCCCGGAACAACGGCGACCTGTTCTTCCATCAGCAAGCGATTCGCGAACGTGTCGCCGTCAAGACCGGTCGACGCAACAGACGGAAACGCGTAGAAAGCCCCTTTCGGTTCAAAACAACTTAGCCCCATCTCATTAAGCGATGAGACCACGAGTTTCCTTCGGCGGTCGTACTCGGTCCTCATTTCCTCGACATATGGCTCGCCTATCTCGATCGCAGCCACGGCCGCGAACTGCGAGATCGTAGGAGCCGACATCACCGCGTACTGGTGTACTTTCGAGAATGCTTCCATGAGCTCCGGCCGGGCGCACAGGTATCCCACCCGCCAACCGGTCATCGCGTAATCCTTTGAAAAGCCGCCCATCAGAACCGTGCGGTCGCGCATCCCCGGCAGAGCCGGGACCGAGATGTGCGGTTCGCCGTAAACCAGCCGGTCGTAGATCTCGTCGGATATCACCAAGAGGTCAAGTTCTTCAGCGAGTTCCGCGATCTTGAGTGCGTTCCCGCGGGAAAGCACGGCACCGGTCGGATTGTTCGGAAATCCGATGAAGATCGCTTTTGTCCTATCAGTGACGGCGGCCCGTATGTCTTCCGCAAGAGGCTCGAAATCGTTCTCAGCCAGGCATTTGACCGGCACCGGCGTGCCTCCCGCAAAGATGATCTCGGGTTCGTAGGCCACAAAACACGGGTGAGGAACGATGATCTCGTCACCTTCCTCGCAGATCGCCGTAAAAACGCACTTGAATCCCTCGCTGACGCCGACGGTGACTATGATCTCGCTCTCGGGATCGTATGTAACGCCGTAAAGCCGCTCAAGATTTTCTGAGATAGCGATTCGAAGTTCCTTTAGACCCGCGTTGGCGGTGTAGCCAATTGCCTTTTCGTAAACGGCTTCGTATCCGGCTCTTACTATTGGCGCCGGCGTTGCAAAGTCAGGCTCTCCGACGCCAAGCGAGATAACGTCCGGCATTGAAGCGGCTATCCCGAAAAAGCTGTGAAGTCCCGAAACCGGCACGCGTCGGACCCTTTCGGCGATCAAACCTTTGAGATCTGGCATATGTTCTGAATTGAAGTACTGCGGAGCGGTTTTATCTGCAAGATGCAGGCTCGCGGCAGTGATCCTAAATTAACACTAACAAAAGGGACCTGCATTGGAAAGGCGCCTTAAAAAGGACCTCTCTACGGAGTCCAGGACGCCGCTTTCGGGGAATGTGCAAATCGGTAAAAGGTGATAGAATGCCCGCAAAATACAAGGGCATCCGCACACCGCACCCGGTGTGGCAGGCCCTGAGATCCTCAGGAGACCTCAGATGAAGATTTGTCCCAGTTGCGGTTCAGAACTGTCCGAAGAACTGAGTTTCTGTCCTTCGGACGGAAGCCCTTTGCTCAGCAATGACGAAACGCCGGAGTCGATCGGAGAAAAGACGATCGTTATGCCTGAAGCCGATGCTGTTGGCGAAAAGACCGTGTTCATGGGCTCGGAGGAAACTGAGGAGATCGAGACGGTAATACCCAATCTCGATGAAAGCGAAAACATAGGTGAAGCGACGGTCGTAATGCCCGAGCCGCCGGCATTTCCGACTGAAGCACCTCAAGAGCAGGACGCGGGATTCGCGTCAGAAGACATACCTGCCGTGCCCGCCGAAACGATGTATTCTTCCGCCGATGAACCGGCATCCCCTGAGGAGACAGCCGAGTGGGGAGACCAGACTGCCTCTGATAGCTCCGAATGGGTGGAGGAGGAAGACGAGGAACCGGCTCCGGCAGAAGATTTTTCCGCAACGGCCGCCGCGTCGGAAGAATGGAGCGAACCTGAAGCTCCATCCGAAAGTGCGGCTTTTGCAGTTCCGGTTCAGTCCGAGAGCGGATCCGGATCGGACGGGAGTGCCGAAGAACCAAAAAGCAGATCGAAACTGGGCCTGATCATGGCCCTCGTCGTCCTTTTCTTTGTCTTTGTCTTCATCATCGTCGCCGCGGGCGGCATCTGGTGGTACATGTCGCGGTCATCGAACGTTGCCGACGCGAATACCAACGCGAACGTTGAGGAGAATCTGGCCGAGAATACTCCGGAGGAAGTAATTCCCACCCCGGATGAGTCTGCCAACACCGAGGCCTCGCCTGAAGAGTCGCCGGAAGAGGACACGAATACGAATTTGAACACGAAGCCAACTCCAACGCCGAAGACAACACCCAGATCGCCGACCCCGACGCCGACAAGGACACCGGTTAGGAACACGATGTCGACCCCCACTCCAACTCCGATCCGGACCCCGACGCCGAGGCAGACCCCCACTCCGGTCCGTTCAACTCCAACGCCCAGCGCACCTTCCAGGATCTCGCGCGGTGTGGTGAACGGACAGGCGATCAGCCTTCCGAAACCCGCGTATCCTTCTGCGGCGAGGGCTGTCAACGCAAAGGGCGCGGTAAGCGTCGCAGTGGTGATCGACAGATCCGGGAACGTGATCTCCGCCCGGGCCGTCAGCGGACATCCTCTTTTGAGGTCCGCTGCAGAAGCGGCCGCCCGCCGCGCCCGTTTCCGGCCCACGCTTGTGAGCGGCCAGCCGGTGGAGGTGTCAGGTTCGATCGTTTACAACTTCCAGTAACCGGATTATTCGCTCAAGATCGGTAAATGGTGTTAAGATAAGGAGTTCCAAGCAACCGCTTCATTAATTACGGCAGTAGGGGCCGCTGAAGAATGAGATATTGTCCGACCTGCGAAACCAAATACGAGGATGAGGTGATCCTGTTCTGTACAAAGGACGGGACTCCGATCGTTGACGGAACTCAGCCCACGTTCACCGACAACCTCCCAAGTGATTCGGTACCTGAGGACGACGATATCAATGAAGAGACGGTGATCCGGCGGAACAAGCCGCCTGTCGCGGCAGTCCCTGAAGTTCCCAACGAGGACGAAGATTTCGAAGAGGATTCCTCCTCCGGTCGGATTGTAATCGACACCGCGGCGCCGAAGGAACCGCCTATCGCCGCGCGATCAACTTCCTCCGCTTACGTGGCTCCGCAGCCGAAGCAGACAAGCGTCGGTCTGGTGATATTCTTTTCCGTCATTGGAACGCTGATAGTTGTTATAGGGATCATTGGCATATACCTGCTCATTTCGATCAGGAATGCACAGGATTCGAATGCGAATGTGAACGAGAATGTGAACGCAAACGAGAACATCGACGAGAATTTCAATTCGAACGAACTCCTCGATATCAATGCGAACTTCAACTCCAACTCAAATTCAAATTCGAACGTAAACACGCCGACTCCGACGCCAAGCCCGTCACCGTCACCTACTGAGACCCCGGAAACAAACGCGAATGCCAACGTGAACGGGAACCGCCCTGCTGGAAATTCAAACTCAACCGTGAATATCGCCCCCGCGAACACAACACCTCAACCGAGACCCACTTCCCAGGCCACGCCGGCGCCACCTCCAGCAAATACGAACTCGCCGGTGAACGTGGGGACCATAAATGAACAAGCCGTATCTTTGCCGCTTCCCAGTTATCCCCAGGAAGCGCGCCGGGTCCAGGCGACCGGAAGGGTAGCGGTTTCGGTGCTGGTCGATACAAATGGCAGAGTACTTTCCGCTGAGGCCACAGCGGGTCATCCCCTTCTTAGGAGATCTGCTGAGAACGCCGCGCTTAGATCCCGCTTCAGACCGTTCAGCGTAAACGGAAGTCCCGTCCCCGCCCGGGGAACCATTTGGTACAACTTTGTAAACTGAGTGCTTAGGACTGAGGAAGATGTCATCGATAAGGTTGGTTTGTCAGATTCAATCTCAGTACTCATCTCTCATCTCGCAGTACTGATCTCTCATCTCTCAGTTCCTAACTCCTCCGCAGATTCAACCGCTTTTCTGGGATTTATGACGCCCCATCCCTGACGGTCAACCTCGTAATGCGGGAGCCGTTCTGAAGTGCCTATCAGGATCCGCTTCACCTGCTGGGCGGTTAGACGAGGGTTCGCTTCGAGCATTTGAGCCACGACCGACGAAACGATCGGCGACGAGAATGAAGTGCCGTCGACGTACTTGTAGTACTTATTGATGACGTTCTCCTGCCGCAATTTCAATATAATGATCTGGCGAATCGAGTGGACCGGACGGTCAAGTGCTGCGTCGAGCTCGTTGATAATTCCGGGATTGGCGCGGATCGAGTCGTGAAGTTCGGCGTCTTCGGACTTGTCCAGAGTCTCCAGAAACTCCGCCTCCTTGGCCGTAGGGGTTCCCGGCAGGATCGGGGCCGGAACCCATATGCTGGGCGCGATGACCTCGGGCTTCTGCAGCCCGTCCATCGTGGGTCCGTACGAACTTCTGTACATTCCCCGCCGCGCCCGATTGATCGTATTGTGGTCGTCCAGGCCGCCGACCGCGATCGCAGATGGCGAGCTGGCAGGCGGGAATACGGGATGGTTCGGAAGATGTCCCGCGTTACCCACCGCGCAAACGACCACGATTCCCTGCGTGGCGCATTCTTCGACGGTCTGGGAAAGCGAATCGTGAAGATAGCTCTGCTCGAAGTCGCCGCCCGCCGATATGTTGATCACCCGTATTCCGTACCTTGTTCGATTCTCGAGCACCCACTCGAGTCCATCCTGTATGTTCTGCTCCGTGATACGGCCCGTCTTTGCAAGCTTCACGAGAACCACATCAGCATCCGGCGCGACTCCCCTGTAAAAGCCGTTTGAAAGCCATCCGTTCCCGGCAGCCACGACGGAAGTCATCATCCCGTGCCAGCTTGCCACATCCGGCTCATACAGTTGTGAATCGTCGCCTTCGTCGTGCAGGAGGCTTCGGTATCCAATTATCCTGTCGTTGGGTTTCGTCAGGTCGGGATGGGGATAAAAACCGGAATCGAGAAACGCGATAGTGACGCCATTCCCGGTGTAGCGCTCCACGGCGTCAAGCCGGAGCGGCGTCGAGAGAACATGCGATCCGTCCTTCTTGAGCGCGGCGTCCTTGAGAATGCTTTCTTTCCCGCGTTCAAAAAGGCTTGCGCACCTGGAGCAGACCGAATCAAAGCCCTCGGCTTCGGGTGCGTTCGCACGGATCAATTTTTCAAGGCTCCCGTCGAGCGTCGAGAGTTTTACGAAACCTTCGCGAGGTTCTCTTGAACACACGGGACAGATCTTCTCGCCCGCGGTAATGTCGGCGGTGGTCTTCTTTCTGGGAACTGGAGAGGCCTCGTGTAGAGTCATTTGAATTTGCCCGGCGCTTGGAGGGCTTGTTTTTTGATTATAGGCGTATTTGTGCGGAAATCGTGAATGCGGAACAGCAGAAACTAACCGCGGAGGCGCAAAGGCGCAGAGGACTGTGTAAACCACGATCATTAGCAAATGGTGCTGTTTCGCTCTCGTGGCATTTCGCTATTCCGGGCCTGGAAGCGACAAGGCACGGAGAACAATTCCTGGAAAGACTCTGCGTCTTTGCGCCTCTGCGGTTAGTTTCTTCCATACGCGATTCACAATTCACGATTTACGATTTACGATTTACCTAATGACAAGACCAAAGATCGGACTTGCCCTTTCCGGCGGCGCGGCGCGCGGGTTCGCTCACGTGGGCGTGATGAAAGTGCTGCGCGAGAACGACATCCCCATAGATTTTGTGGCGGGGACCTCCGCCGGTTCGATCGCGGGCCTGGCGTACGCTTCGGGAATGTCGATCGACAGCATCGTCGAGATCGGCAAGACGATCGGCTGGTACTCGATGAGCAAGCTTTCATTCTCGGCAAAGGGACTGCTTTCAAACGCGCCTCTCGGAGATCTGATCCGGGATCGGTTTGCTTTTGACCGGTTCGAGGAACTGATGATACCGTTCGCGGCGGTCGCGACAAATCTGGAAACTGCAGAGGAAATGGTCTTCAAAGGCGAAGGCGATCTTGGTTTCGCGGTCTGCGCGTCGTGCGCGATCCCGGGTGTCTTCATACCGCTTGAAGACGAATCCGGAAACAAGTTCGTGGACGGCGGCATTGTCGCCCCGATCCCGACGCGTGCGGTCCGCGAGATGGGTGCGAAAAAAATCATCGCCGTGGACGTGATGTCGCCGAATTCGGATCACTGGGGTTCTCCTTCGACATTGCTCGGCGTCTTTTTTCAGTCGGCGATGATGCTATTGAGGACCGCCGCCTCGCAACAGCATTACCAGGCGGACGTTGTAATCGTGCCCGACATCGCGCACCTGAGGCCTGACGAGATCGGGAAGATGGACGAGTTTATCGAACTTGGCGAGAAAGCGGCGTTGGCGAAACTGGACGAGATCAAACGACTGTTAGAAAAAGAAGTTTAACTGGATGGACAGGATGATTAAGATAGCAGGTTGAATTCACGCGATAGTGTTTGGACCAATGCTCTGGGTCGAATGCTCTTCGACACCGAATTGGAAGTCGCCATCTAGGTCATCCTGTCCATCCTGTTACCTATTCTTCTTATTTAGAATATGGAAAACCACACTTATGACGTCGCCGTCATCGGCGGAGGGCACAACGGGCTGACCTGCGCCTGCTATCTGGCGAAGGCGGGGCTGAAGGTGGTCGTGCTTGAGCGGCGGAACATCGTCGGCGGGGCGGTCTGCACACAGGACGACCTGATCGACGGCTACAAGATCGATGTCGGATCTTCAGCGCACATAATGATCCACCTCACGCCCGTGATCAAAGATCTCGAACTTGAGAAATTCGGACTCGAATACATCGACTGCGATCCGTTCGCGTTTGCGCCCATGCCCGGTGGAGAAGGCGCGATCTATTTCTGGAAGGACGTCGACAAGACCTGCGAGTCGATCGCGAAGATCTCGCCCGAAGACGCGGAACGCTACAAGGCATTCGTGACGGAGTGGGAAAAACTTAACGAAGGCGTGTTTGACGCCTTCCTGAAGCCGCCGACGATGGTCAATCTCCTTCGGCACATGATCCTCAAGCGAAACGCCGATCCGGCAAACATGGTCCGCAAGCTGATGTCCAGCTATGGATCACTTGTGAAGGAAACCTTCAAGCACGAAGGCCTTAGGGCGGCGATGGCGTGGCTGGCGGCTCAATCCGGGCCTCCGCCGACGGCGGCGGCTAGTGGAGATTTCCTCGGCTGGCACTCGATGATCCACCGCTCCGGCGTGAAGCGTCCCCGCGGCGGATCCGGAGCGCTGACCCAGGCGATGGCGAAGTGCCTGGAGCATCACGGGGGCGAGGTGATGCTGGACGCTGAGGTGGCTTCGATAAATGTTGCTGACAAGCGTGTTACAGGAATAGCGTTGGCAAATGGAGAGAGGATCGAGGCGAAGCGAGTGGTCTCGAACGCACACGTACATACAACGTTTCTGAAGCTGATCGGCCGCGAGAATCTTCCGGGCGGGCTTGCAGAGAGGATTGACAACGTGCGGATCGGAAACGGCTTCGGGATGATCGTCCGATGCGCGGTATCCGAGCTTCCCGATTACACCGCCGCACCAAGCGGAGGCGTTCCCGCAGAGTGCCATCGCGGGCTCCAGCTCCTCTGTCCGTCGATGCAGTACCTCGACGACACCTATGCCGACTACCTGAAAGGCAGGCCGTCCGAAAAGCCGGGCGCGCTTGCAATGACCTTTTCTTCGGTTGACGACACGCTCGCACCCGCCGGAAAGCACACTTTGTTTATATGGGGACAGTATTACCCGTACCAGCTTTCAACCGGCGAGAACTGGGACGAGATAGAGGACCGCGAGGCGGACAAGCTGATCGATGTTGTGAACGAATACGCGCCGAACGTAAAGGACTCGATCATCGACCGGTTCGTCCAGTCGCCGCTCGATCTTGAAAGAAGGCTCGGGCTGCTCCGCGGGAACGTGATGCACGTCGAGATGGACTTCGACCAGATGTTCTACTTCAGGCCTTTGCCGGAGATGTCGGCTTACAAGACGCCGTTCGAGAACCTTTATCTGACGGGAGCCTCGACCCATCCCGGCGGCGGCGTCTTCGGCGCATCGGGGCATAACGCGGCGAAGGTTGTGCTCAAGGACGTCCGCCGCTGGCGGACTCATTGACCAACGATCATTGACCATTGATCAATGAAATCAGTACCCGGAGCGGTAGCGACGGGCGTATCAACGGCCATTGCCCCTGCCGCCGCTAACGCAGCTCAACAACCGGTGATAACGCCTTACCCCGGACTGCGCCTGCGGCTTGTCCGGGGCTAATATAATCCCGTCCCTACGGGACTCGGTCCGAGCCGCAGCGGCGCTGAATATTCGGCAGCCCTCAGGGTAAGAATTCATTGGTCAATGATCAATGGTCTTTGTGCAATGACCGGCTGCCGCTGAACGGCTCCACTTGGCGCTGCTCAAATTGCTTTCGGTAGCCTAAGGGCAGGATTACGCCATATAGAAACTCCTGCAAGAATGGCGGCGAGAACAAGTATTCCAAGATATACAGGCTGCGTGATCGGCGACTGCTCAACACTCGGATAAAGTTTGACTAAGAGGAACACAGAGTAATTGCAGGCTGTGTGGAAAATTATCGCCAGCAACGCACTTCCTCCGGAGCGCAGGAAGAACCACGTGTGCAGAAATGACATGGCTACATTGTTGAGCAAATAGCCAATGAAAAAGACCAGGGTAATATCAAATTTATCCGTCGCTATATAGAGAGGAAGGTGCCACGCAAACCAAACAATCCCAAGCAGCGTGGAAGCGAATATCACACCATAATTTTCCAGCAAGCGAGGCAACAGGAAACCACGCCAGCCAATTTCTTCACCCACGGGGCCATCAACAATTGCGAAGAAGAAGAAGATAAGAAATAGCTTGGGGAGTGTCACACTTTCCAGATCAAGAACCAGATCCACTCCCGCGAAATAGGTAATTAGAAGTAAAACGAGGCTGCCCAGGATCGGGCCAAAAATTGCGAGTGCGAGTAACCACGGCGAGATGCGCCACATCTTTACTCTCATCCACAGTTCTTTAAGGCCACTGCGTCCATAGATGACAGCTGCCGCAATAAGAGCAGCAAATGTAGGTCCGTAGCCCCGAATAGCTCCCATCAGGTCCGACGATGGGTCGAATGGAAGCAAGCCCCGATCATGTAGAAGAAACAGGCCGTAATACAATAAGGACCCGCCAACAGCGAGTGCTACGAACAGTATTATGGAACGCTTGCTCTTAGTTTTATCCATTGAATTGTGACCTTCCTGATTATTCATTGCTCTCCACTACGCCTCGAGATCTGCCAAGGTTCCTTTGGAAATACTGAAGCCTCTTAAGAAATCTCGCTCCTACGGAGCCGGGGAGAGCGCCTTCGACTTGTCCGGGCTAACATGCGACTGTCCCTACGGGACTCCGCCTGAGCCACAACGTCGCCGAGTATTAGGCAGCGTTCGGAGTAAGGAGCCATTGGTCAATGATCAATGTGCATTGTTCAATGACCAGCTACCGCTCCGAGGTGCTGATTACGCCCTCCCTAACGGTCGAGCTACTGACACGATTCACTAAAGCGGGCAAGCCCACCGCTAAACTGCCAAAAACCTCCGCGTCTCAGCGCCTCCGCGGTGAAATCAACGTGTCCGTCGCTACCGCTCCGGGTACTGATCGAGTTTCTCTCCGCTTGACTATGAACCCATACAAATTGAGAATTGACGGGATTAAGCAGCACGCAATATTAGGCTATTGGGGCGTTTGGTCTATTGACCATAATGCCTGACCCGAATCCAATTCAAATCTTTCAGGAGACAAAGTATGACAAGTATCAAATATTTCGTTCTAACCGTTGCGGCGGCGTGTATTCTTACCGCCTGCCCCGCACCGGACGGAAATACGGCGGCGAACACCGAAAATGCGAATGCAAATGCCAACGCCCCGGAAACGACCGCCGCGGCCCCGACAAAGGAAGCGCTGGTGACGCTTGAAAAGAGCGCTTATGAAGCGTGGAAGAACAAGGACGCCAAGTTCTGGGATACGTTTCTTGCCGATAATTTCATAGGCTACGGCCAGACCGGAAAGCTCGACAAGGCTTCCGCGAGCAAGGAATATGCCGGCGAAGAGTGCGATGTGAAAAGCTTCGAGTTTTCCGATGAAACGATGACACCGATCGGAACGGACGCGGCCTTCATCACCTACAAGGTTTCAGTCGACGGCACCTGCGCCGGGCAAAAGCTTCCGGCAAGCAGCTGGGCAGTGGGTGTTTACACTCGTGACGGCGACAACTGGAAAGGCGCATTTCACGCCGAAGCGCCGGTCGTAGATCCGAAGGCTCCTGCGAAACCCGCCGCTCCGGCCAAGGCCGCGGAATCCAAAGAGGAAGCCGCGAAACCCGATGCCGCGACCGAAGCACTTTTTACTGTCGAGAAGAAGGCCTGGGACGACTGGAAGGCCGGGAACGCCAAGGGACTAGATGAATTCGCGGGCAAGGAAATGGTCTCGCTTTCATCGACCGACGGCTGGACCGCACGAGATGTCACGCTCAAGCGATGGGCGGAGCCGTGCGAGATCAAGTCGGTTTCGCTTACGGATCCGGCGAGCATGTCATTCGGAAGCGATTTCGGCCTGCTGACATTTACTTCTTCGGTGGACGGCACGTGCGGCGGCCAGGCCGTAGGGAAAGAATGGGGCGCGACTATTTACGCCAAAGAAGGTGACGCCTGGAAAGCGATTATGACGTTCGGAACACCGGCGAAGTAACTATGACGCCTGTTTTGAATTACTGAAGATGAGAGGCTCCCGGTTTCGGCCGGGAGCCTTTTT
>JAHEEZ010000043.1:11003-19528 GCA_024640445.1 Acidobacteriota bacterium
TCACGATTCACGAGAATAGTTCCCGCGAAGGCGCCCAACCTGATCCGGTTATTTCAATAACCCGCTTGCAACGGCTCTGCATAAAGCGCATAGTCTTTATGTTAATCCTTCTCTATCACTAATTTATTGGTGAACTAGTCAAAGACGGTTTTTTTTGGATAAGTTTAAGAGCAGGTCAATTATTAATTACAGAAGTCGCTCTTGGAAACTTTGAGCAAACGAAACCCGATCCTTCGCAGCAGACCGTTTTTCTCCGAAGCAAACTCGATTCGAAAACTTCTTTTGACGTTCCGCAGTGCGGGACAGGGTAAATACCATAATGTCAATGAAACTTTACGTAGGAAATCTTTCCTTCGACGCAACTGAACAGGATCTTAGAGACGCTTTCGGAGAAGTTGGGACTGTAGAATCGGTCAACATCATCGAAGACAGGGACACCGGCCGCTCGCGCGGTTTCGGATTCGTAGAAATGTCGTCAAAAGCCGAGGGCCAGGAGGCCATCTCGCAGCTTGACGGCAAAGAGATGGACGGCCGCAACCTAAAGGTCAACGAAGCCAAGCCCCGTGAAGATCGCGGCGGCGGAGGCGGCGGACACCGCGGCGGTTCACGCTGGTAATTTGAGAAGGCATTTTCGAATGCTTTGAAAAGAGCTCCCGGTTTCGGCCGGGGGCTTTTTTTGGATCAGAGATGCCGTATCGTGAAGGGCAGAAACGCAACCGTCAGGGAGCGTGCCGGATTCACCCATGGGCACTCTCCCTGGCGGTCGCGTTTCCCCTACTCACTTCCTTCGCGGCCCAGTCTTCCGCGGTTAATTCCTTTCACGATTCACTATCTACGATTCACCAAAACGAGTTCCCGCTACGGCGCAAAGAAAAACCGGGCACAGATAAACACAAATGAAGACAATTGAATCTTGAGATATTTCTAAACTTCCCCTATCTGTGTTGATCCGTGCCCAGTTTTCTTCTCCCTACTTTGACTCCGCGTCTTTGCGTCTCCGCGGTTAGTACGATCACGATTCACCATTAACTACCTCGCGTCTGCGAGCGTCCTCGAGAAGAAGGGAATCACGAAATTTTCCAGCCTTTCCCTTATTTTGCCGCTGTGATCCCCGACCGGATAGACCGAAAAGGTGTGGGGGATCTTAAGTTCCGCCAGTTTCTGCGAAAGCTCGCGCGTGGACTGGCTGATGTGCGGATATTCCTCATTCTCTCCAACGTCAAAGGCGAGCCCTCGAAGGCCGTGCAGGTTTTCCCTGTATTCTTCAACAAGGTACAGAGGCATCCGCGCTCGCCACTCTGAATAGGCCGGCTCATTCGGAACGACCTTTCCGTTCTCCATTTTGAACGGATAGGATACGTAGAACTCCTTGTTCCCGGGGTTTGGGGAAAACGCGGCGGCGAGGCCGGTATAGAAAGTCGTGAAGAGGTTCTCCGCTGGTTTTTGCCTCAGATCAGCAAGGTCCGTCACCGCGATCGCCTTTGGCATCTCCGCCGCTTCCGGTCCGATGTCCCCTTCGAAAGCCATGCAGCACGGGCTGAGAGCGTAGATCGCGCCATAGACCTTCGGGTTGGTCATCCCCAGGATCATCGCACCGTAGCCGCCCATGGAATGCCCGGCGATGCCTCTGCCTGACGGATCGGATATGGTGCGGAATTCCCTGTCGATCCTTTCCACCAACTCCTTGCTGATGTACGTCGCCCACCCGCCGGTGACCGGGGAATCCGTGTAAAAGCTGCCGAGAAACGCGTTTTTCGCGTTGGGAGCGACAATGATCATCTCCTTGCTTTTTCCTTCTGCGATGAGCGCGTCCATCGAATCAGCGAGTTTCAGACCCTGATAACCAAACTTCGTCCACGATTCCTTGACTCCGGTGTATCCGTGGAGCAGGTAAACGACCGGATATCGTTTTGCCGTGTCCGTTACGTAACCCGGCGGCAGGTAAACATCGGCTTCCTGAACCGAGGGATCTCCGAGCATATTTCCTTTCAGAGCCGCCGAGTCGATGCTGATAGTGACAAGCCGGCCCACAGGGATCCGGGCGAAGGCGCCGGACGCGGCCACGATGATCAGAAGGGCGACCACCGGAAGCAAGATTCTATATTTCTTAAGCATAAGCGTTCTGTTGGCCCATTTGTTTACTGATGTAGAGGGAGCGCACATTACGAGTTTGAGAGGGACATAGATCAAGAAAGATATTCAAAAAACAAATAATTCTATGATCCTCTCCCATCAGCGTTCATCCGTGTCCGGTTTCCATAGCACCACTATATGAACATCTGTCACTATCTGTGTTCATCCGTGTCCACTTCCCCAAATACCTCCCCGACTCAGCGCCTCCGCGGTTTATTCCATTTACGATTTACGATTCACGAGCAGGCACGCTCCCTGACGGTAGCGTTTCCGCCATTCACATTTCCGCGCCTCTGCGGTTCATTCCATTCACGATTCACGTTGCACGAAAGAGGTTCCCGCAAAGACGCCAAGGCGCAAAGAAGAAAGGACACAGATGGACACGGATTTCTGAAAATGGCTTTTGATGCCACCTCACTATCTTCCCCATCCGTGTTTATCCGTGTCCAGTTTCTTTATCCGTCGCCGGCCTCGGCGATCTTGGCTCCCTCCGGAATCTCATCGGGGGGCAAACCGGACGCCGCCTCAAGACGGCCGCTGAAATTGAAGAACGACACGAGAGCCGCGATCTCCCAGATCGCCTTTTCATCCCAGCCGGCTTCTTTCAATTTCTCCATGTCTTCCTTGCCCACCATGCTCGGGGTCTCCGTCAGCTTGCCTGCGAAGGAAAGCAAAGAACGGGTCTTCTGGTCCAGATCGTATTCAGGCCACTCCGTAGCGAACTCGTGTCCAAGATGCTCATCGCCGGTAAGGCGGCGAACTGCCGCCGTATGGAGCCCCAGTCACGGGGCTCCGCCGACTTTTCCGTTGACGACGGTCGCCACCATCTCACGCTGGAGCCTGCTCAAAGGCGAGTTCTTGCGAAGATGGAGGTAGTTGTAGATCGCGCCTGCGGGGCGCGCCACGCGAAGGTCGACGGCGAGGACCTGAAACACCCCGGGCACTATTCCACCGTACTGCCGTTTGACCCAGCCAAAGAACAGTTTTCTAATTCCCCGGACCTTATCCGGAGCCGCCGTCAAAATGTTTGGCATTTATTCTCCTTTTCTTTTAAGCAATTGCCGTAACTTTCCGCGCGGTTTTCCCGCGAAGGCGGAAAGAAAGGACACGGATGGAAACAGATTTAAGGCTGATAAAGCGACGATAAAAGCAGATTTCATAAAACTATCTATTCTCATCTTCTCTATCTGTGTTCATCCGTGTCCACTTCCCCAAATACCTCCCCGACTCAGCGCCTCCGCAGTTCTTTCCATTTACGATTCACTAACAGGCACGCTCCCTGACGGTCGCGTTTCCGCCATACACCTCTGCGACTCAGCGCCTCCGCGGTTTATTCCATCCACGATTTACGATTTACGAATCGGCACGCTCCCTGACGGTCGCGTTTCCGCCATTTACATCTCCGCGACTCAGCGCCTCCGCGGTTTATTCCATCCACGATTTACGATTTACGAATTACGAACAGGCACGCTCCCTGACGGTCGCGTTTCCGCCATACACCTCCCCGACTCAGCGCCTCCGCGGTCTATTCCATCCACGATTCACTATTCCCGATTCACTATTCCCGATTCACGATTCACTTCCCAAGAATCTTATCCACCGATGCCTGGGTGATCGGGTGATATCCCTGACGCGCCTTCGCGTAGATCTCCTCCGCTCGTTTTTTTCCCTCGGGCGTCTTCGCCAGTTCAGTGAATAGCGGCGCGACAAATTTACGGCGACCAATGCTCGTCAGGAATTCCTCAAGCCTCGGATATGCCGGTTCGTAGTTGTTCGCGACCGCCATCATCAGCCATTTGAACTCGATCTCCGAGTTCCCGGCCTTTGTCAGCGCGAATGCCGCGTCCAGCTTGGTCATCTTCTCCGTACCGAGGTTTGCTGGCAATCCGCCAAGGAAATGAAGCCATTCCTGTGTGCTCCAGTCCTTTGCCGGCAATGCGGAAGCTTCGATCTTACCTATCATCCATTCTTTCAGTCCTTCGTCAACCTTGAGGAAAGCTTCAGAAACCGGCACAGGCGCGTTGGCGGGGAGGCCAGGCTTCTCGATCCATTCTTCGACATCGTCCATCGAGACCTTGTCCGTGAACTTGTCGGCGAGGTTAGCCTTCAGATATTCCTTGAACTGTTCGGTCGTTATGCTCTGGAATGCGAAATGGTCGAAATAGCCTTTCAGGAAGCTGTCGAAATTATCCCTGCCCACTGCCAATTCAAGATGCCGAAGGAATAGAGCTCCTTTCGTGTATGGAACGCCGGTGAAGCCCTCGTCCGGATCGCGGCCGTCGAGATCGACGTGAAGGACCTGGTCTTTCGGGTCCTGCTTCGCCATCTCTTCCTCAAGGCCCTTCTTGGCAAGCACCATTTCCATATCGGCGCGTTCCTTGCCGTAAACAGCTTCCACGATCCGCCACTCGATATAGGTCGTGAATCCTTCGTTCAGCCAGAAATCACGCCAGGTGGCATTCGTCACGAGGTTCCCGGACCAGGAATGAGCAAGTTCGTGGGCGACCAGCGAAACCAGGCTCTTGTCGCCGGCGAGCATCGTCGGCGTAGCAAAGGTAAGTTCCGGGTTCTCCATTCCGCCGAACGGGAAACTGGGCGGCAGCACGAGAAGATCGTAGCGGCCCCAGCGATACTTGCCGTAGAGTTTCTCGGTCGCCTCGACCATCTTTTCCGTGTCGCCGAGTTCGAATGCCGCCTTGTCCAGCATCGACGGCTCGGTGTACACGCCGGTCCTGTCGCTGAGACCCTTGAACGCGAGGTCGCCGACACCGATCGCGATCAGATAAGGCGGTATTGCCTTGGTCATCTTGAAACTGAATTCGCCGGGACGTTCTGTCCCTTCAGGGTTGTTCTCGGCGCTCATTACCGCGAGCAGACCCTCGGGCGTCTTAACCTTTGCCGAGTAAGTTACGCGGTTACCCGGCGAATCCTGTATCGGGATAAAACTGCGGGCGTGTATCGCCTGCGCCTGCGAGAACATGTAAGGCTGCTTCTTGCCCGCAGTCTGTTCGGGCGAAAGCCATTGCAGCCCGGAAGCGGACGGACTCGTTTCATATGTTATCTTCACGCGAGCCGCATCGTCCGGGACCGTTACGGTGAGACCGGAACCGAGTATCTTGTCCGGCTCGGCGAGCTTAAATTCGGCTTCTTTCCAGGTCTTCCCTTCATCGGACGAAGTTTCCGCCTTCTCGATCTTCAGATCGCGCGTGTCCAGCTTCAAAGGCGCGCCCTTTCCTTTCTCGCTCCTCTCGATCGACAGATCCGCCGTTCCGCTTATAGTTTTCTTTTCAAACGATACATTCCAGTCAAGGTCCACGTTCTTAACCTTCACAAGATCCGGTTCAGAATATGAATGGATGTCCCTGGCGCCCGATTCCGTCTTTGGTGCCGGCTCCTCAACCGCGGTTGACTTGCACCCCGTCAAAAACAAAAAGACGGCGAGAACCACCGTCAACCAAATACAGGAATAGAAATATTTTTTCATAATCTCTCCTCGAAGCCGGCGTGTCATTTCTCTTTCGACTGTTCGGCGGCACGGACCTTTTCAATAAAGGTCTTTTCCGCATCGCTCAGTTCGATGTCCTCCGCTATTACTGCCGGGTTCGGTTTATACCAAAAGAATTTTGAATAGAATTTGTTAAGGTCGGGGGATTTGAAGTCGTATCCCCTAAGTGCGAATCCGTAATTCCGGACCTGCCTCAGTTCGGTCTTCGTCAGCTCCTTTAACTGCCCGGTCTCGATGTAATCGCCCGGACTCAAGGACAGGTAATGCCCGATCCGCTCGGCATCATCCTCTCCCACGCACTTGCGCTTTGAGCGGCACATCTTTCCCAACCAGCCCACGGCCCAGTTGAACTCCCCGATCATGATGTCGAAGTCGGGCCTGAAGTTCTTTTCCCTCAGCGAAAGATATCCGCTGTTCAGGTGGACAAAGCGGATCGAGTCTTCGTCGAAATCGAACTTCTTATCCGCGCCCTTCTTTAAGACTCCGTCACCAAATATCTGCCAGTTTGCGAGCCCCTGACCTTTTACGAACCTGGCAGGAATGTAATAAATGCCCTCGTCAAGATGCATCTGAAGCTCGAAATCGTCGATCTGCATGTTCGCCCAGCGCTTTCCGGTCGTTATCTGGTAAGCGAAATCCCTCTGGGTTTCGACCGATGCTCCGCCCTGGAAACGGTATGTGTGCCGGATGCGGTTCATACCCTTTTTGAACGTAACCGGAAAATAGTAAACATAGTCCCAGCCTGCAATATCCAGCGCCTCGCTGTTGAACGACGTGTCTTTCATCTGGGCGATCTTGTAATCAAGGGTTTCGCCATTCACTACCACGGTGAAATTAGTGATCCGGGGGTGTCCGGTTCCTTCTTCCTCAACATCACCAAATACCGGAGGAGAAACGAAGCCGACGATCAATATCCGGTCGTCATCCGGATTAAAGAACTCGAAATCTACATCGACATCCATGAAGTCGAAATCCCGCACGAAGAACTTCAGGATCTCTTTCCTTAGCTCCACACGGGTTTCCTGCATAGGGATCAGGTTGTTACCCTGGGCATAGAAAACGCCGTCGTTCGCGAATGCGGAACCGACGGCGACAAGCAAGAAGACGAAAGCGGCGAGCACGTATGATCTCATGTTTGAACCTGCAGAATATACGGGGGCCCAAAAAAAGGAACAGGCCAATATTATGCCTGTTCCTTCCGAAATCAAAACGCGTCGGGTTCAGTGCCGGTCGTCGCCGCCTGACTCGATGCGCCGTATCATTTCCGCGGCGCTGACATTGCCGGGATCAAGCTCCAACGATTTCTTGTAGCTCTTTATCGCAAGTTCCTTTTCCCCTTTTGTCATGTACGCCTCGCCAAGGCTGTCGTATGCGTTTGCCGATTCGGGATATAGTTCGACGTTCAGTTTGAACATGTTTACGGCCTCTTCGATCATTTTCATCCTGATCAGGTCATACCCGAAGCCGTTTATTTGCGACTCAACATCCGCATACTTGTTCTTGGGGTCGTTCTTGAAGGCGACTGCCTTCGCGCTGAATGAAGGCAGATCCTTAGCCCGGAAAGCCTCCAGCGCGATGTCTCGAAGTGTCCTGCGCTTCTCGTACGGAATCTCGACTGCCGCGACCGCCGGGTCTACATTCTTCACATAGTCGGCAAACGAAAGCTCGGCGACTATCTGGGGAGCTGTCCATTTGCGATTGTCTCGGGCGTGCATGTTCTGCCAGTAAAGGGAGGAGATCCTGATCAGCATACCGCTGTGCGGCAGGTGGTAACTGACCGCGTCGCCGTACATATTTACGTGCGACCCTGTCGGCTCACCGACGAAGATCGCATTCGTCCAGTTTTCCAGCATGTTCGTCAGGTTTTGGGCCGCGGAAAAAGTCTGCCTGCCGATGATCACGAACAGATGTCCTTCACGGTCGAGGTCCGGTCTCCGGACAAGTCCCTTGATTATCGGTTTCACGAGCTGATTGTTTCCCCCGCCGTTATAGCGCAGGTCCAGCACCAGTTTCTCGGGCTTCTTCACGTCTGCCTCTGCAAATACCTTGTCCCAGAACTGCTCAAGCGTCAGGTCCTTCTCATCAAGGACGTCCTTCATCTGGACATACAGCATCTTTGACTCGGGGACATACTCATACCAAAGGGATTTCTCGATGTTCTTTAAGTGCAAAGGAATAGGATTCGAACCGCCATCTCGCACATCCGGCCAGTCCTTCATCATTCCCCTTACCGCGTTCACGGTGTTGTCCCTCCCGGGAAGCACCGCAACCTCTTTCGAAAACGTATTTCCGTTCAACTCCAGTTCGATCGTTAATTTATCCGGACCGGTAATGATCCCAAGCGCCTCAAGAACTTCTGGACATGCGAGGAGCCTTGGCACATTTTCCATTTGCCCCATTTCGTTGTCCGTAGACATATAAGGAGCGACCATCTTAAATGCTTCGTCTACCGGGTAGTTACCGATCTTGAGAACCTTCGCTCCAAGAATGTCTCCGTGCTCGGCCGGTGCTTTATAGATGTAGATGCCGTCGGAAAATGCGTACATCGCAAACGGAAACAACCTGAATTTCGATTTCGGATCGTGGACCGGAGAGGTCCAGGTATGTCCGTCTCGCGCCAGGCCGACTATCCGTGCCAGTTCGAGCGCAGCGCGGTTCACGGTCATCGTAGGAAGCGCGGCGTCCAGCTTTTCCACCTCTGCAAAGAATCTGTCACGATCGAGTCTTTGAAAAAGCCCCGGATGCTTCTTCGGCAATTCTTCCTTTATGAACCGAAGGTCTTCACGCCATCTCTCGAGTTCGGTCATTTTCGAGTCACCGACCGGTGTCTTCATTTCCCCGAGCGTCGGCTTCCCTCCGGAAACAGACTGCCCAAGAGCGGGGATGG